>JAGPWA010000014.1 GCA_018066715.1 Porticoccus sp.
GAGAAGCCAAAGTACTGCGTATGCGCTTCGGTATCGATATGAATACCGACCACACTCTGGAAGAAGTGGGCAAACAGTTTGACGTAACTCGTGAGCGGATTCGTCAGATTGAAGCCAAAGCACTACGTAAACTACGCCACCCGACTCGCTCAGATCACCTACGTAGCTTCCTGGACGAGTAAATTTTTCGTCGCACCCAAGTGCAAACTTGGGTTGATGATGAGGAATAGAACACAATAAATTAAGGGCCTTTAGCTCAGTTGGTTAGAGCATCCGACTCATAATCGGCAGGTCCCCAGTTCAAGTCTGGGAAGGCCCACCATTTTTCTTATAATTCATAGGCTTACTACAAGCTGAGCGTCCGACTCTATGGGCAGAGCAGGTGACTTTTTGTGCCTGTCGTTTGGCGTCGTGTCGACAGGTGCGTCGATTGTTTGCTCACTTTTCTTTGTGTGCTACCCATGTGCTATTTACAGACAGCTTCAAGTTCTGCCTCTTAACGCCTAGTTAAGGTTCGCTTGCTATTTTTCATCCCGCTTGAACGCTTTTATAGCCATGTGAACGATTATGATTATAATGCTGCCGCCCTCTTTGAATATCAGTAACTGGAGACACAACCGGAGGAAATGCGAGCGCAATTAAAACTATTACCTCTGTACTCCAGCTATTATTCTTTCCTGATTCCCCCCATCCAATCCAAATGTTTTACGTTTAAAAAGGAGAACTAAAAAATGAAATGGTTTTTTACTCTAGCCCTAGGGTTTTTAATCACAACGCCTACACTGGCTGCTGAAGGGCATAGTGCTACGCTAGATTTGACACAAAGCTGGGTTGGTTTTTCTGCTGCCGCTATTTTTGTTGTTGCTTATATCCTAGTTATTATGGAAGAAAAATTACATCTCCGAAAATCCAAACCAGTTCTTCTGGCTGCTGGATTGATCTGGATATTAATCGCCTTATTTTATAATTCTCAGGAAATACCACATGTTGTAGAAGCCGGTATTCGTCATAATTTCCTTGAATATGCCGAGCTATTTTTCTTTCTTCTCGTAGCAATGACCTATGTAAATGCAATGCTGGAGCGTGGTGTATTTGAAGCATTACGTAACTGGCTGATAGAAAAAGGTTTTAGTTATCGAACGTTATTTTGGCTAACAGGTATTCTGGCCTTCTTTATTTCTCCCGTTGCAGACAACCTTACGACGGCATTGATTATGTGCGCTGTGGTACTGGCAGTTGGTGATGGTAAACCACAGTTTATTTCAATCGCTTGTATTAATATTGTTGTCGGGGCCAATGCGGGCGGAGCCTTTAGTCCCTTTGGAGACATTACCACATTAATGGTCTGGCAAAAGGGCGTCATAAATTTCTGGGAATTCTTCCATCTATTTATACCTGCTGTTGTAAATTTTGTATTACCTGCTTTTATTATGCAATTTGCAGTGCCATCTGGAAAACCAGCACAAACTAAAGTTGAAGGAAATGCATTGAAGTATGGTGGGATACCTATTGTAGGGCTTTTCATAGCAACCATCATTACTGCAGTCTCCTTTCATAACATTCTGCATATACCCCCAGTATTTGGCATGATGACAGGGTTGGCTTATCTGAAATTCTATGGATTTTATCTACGCACCAAATCAATTGCTTGGACTCAGGCAGCTGAAAACCCTCCAGGCTCACACAGTGATCCATACGACTTCGATGTTTTTAAAAAAATTGCCAATGCAGAATGGGACACGTTATTTTTCTTCTATGGCGTCATCCTTGCTGTTGGTGGTCTCGGGTTTATTGGTTATTTAAGCCTATCTTCCAGTTATATTTATGGAGAACTCGGGGCTACTAATGCCAACATTTTGGTTGGTATTATGTCGGCTATTGTTGATAACATTCCCGTAATGTTCGCTGTGCTGACTATGAATCCAGATATGCCTAATGTGCAGTGGTTGCTGGTAACACTAACCGCCGGTGTAGGGGGAAGCTTATTATCTATTGGCTCAGCTGCTGGAGTTGCACTCATGGGGCAGGCTCGAGGCCAGTACACATTTATGAGTCATCTGAAATGGACGCCTGTAATTGCTCTTGGATATGGTGCGAGTATTGCGGTGCATCTACTCCTTAATGGATAAAACCATATTTCAGCCGTAATCTTAAAAAATGCCAAGCATATCAATACAATTTGTGTGCTTGGCATACCCTAGTTTCTACTAATCTACACCACTAATTTCGGACACTTCGTTAAGTGACCTGCTACAGCCATAGGCTTGCTATAAACTGAGCACCCGACTCTATGGTCAGAACGGGTGACTTTTTTTGTGCCTGTCGTTTGGCGACGTGTCGACAGGTGCGTCAATTGCTTGATCCCTTTTCTTTGCTTGCTACCTAAGGCTACTTTCAAACAACTTCAAATAACAAAGCGTCCGAAATTGGTGGGGCGGATCACCTAGGAAATGATATCGGGCGAAAATCGATGGCATTTGTATGTATTCATGAGCCGATTGTATCAATATCAGCGCTTTAACTTGGCAATACCGTTTCTTAACAACCAATCTTGGTTCTTACAAAGGTAACTGCGTTACTGTTTCCCGCCCCATAAATCGTTGTGAGCGAGTAATCACCTGGCCAATTTCGCTAGAGAGTTCCACCATAAGATCAGACATGTCGGTAGGCACATCGTCCTTGCTGGTTGCCAGGTGCTTATGCTGGGTAGTGCCTTTGAAGGGGATCACGAGTTTTCCTTGCTCAGTTATCAAGCCCAGGTCACTCCATGAAGCCACGACTACCGGCTCATTCCGCGGGCGATCAAATAGATTCTGTCCCAGTGTGTAATCGGTGGCCGGGTTACTAACGCCGAGGGCTTTTAATACTGTGCCCGAAACATCTAAATGGCTGGTCATGGCAGTGATGACTTCCGGCTTTCTACCGGGGAAGCTCACTATCATTGGCACCCGCACTTGTTCTTCGACAAAGCTGGAGTTATGGCCCCAGCGTGATTTTTCCATAAACTCTTCGCCGTGGTCGCCCGTTATCACCACGATAGTGTTCTCTAAAAGATCATGGGCGATTAAATACTCATACACTCGCTGAAATTGGCTGTCGACATAATGACTGGCATTGATATACCTCGATTTCATGGCGCCGATAATCGGTTTCAATTCTTCTCGGGACAGTCCGGCATAATCCAGAGTTTCCAGGTAGCCCTGTTCAACTACTCCTGCTGCCGGAAACGAATAACGCGCATGGGTTGACTCAAAGAATAAAAAACCGAAAAAAGGCTTATCGCTATCTCGCTGGTCTATATCATCAAGCAGCAGACTGACATTCTCTTGGTCTCGTTTCCAAGGTTCGCCTTCGCTAGTTTCATGCAGTTTTTCAGGGGACAGGGAGCGAAAAATAGTTTGATCAAACTCAGGGTAAGTAAAGTGTGCCGAGGTATAAGTAAAATACTCATAGCCATATTGACCAAGCACATCAAATAAAACGGGCGCTTGTTGCGCCCTAAGGAACGAATCCCAGTAGGATCCGTAGAGACCGTAGAAAAAAGCAAACAACCCCTGTCTGGTACCATTTCCTCCCGAGTAGTGCTGAGTAAAATTACTGCCGTGATTCTTTGCAAAATTAACACTAAAAGGCATTACCCTTTCATTGAATATGTCCTGATCCCGCAATGATTCGGCAACCAGAAACAGTACATTGTAGGGTTTTTCAATCTTATTGAGATGTATATCAGCAAGGGGGTAATGGATGTTTATTTCCCCATGATTATCAAGCGCTATACTGCGATCACTTTTTTTAGTGATATAGCCAAACCTAGTTAGCAGCGTATTTATTGTCATTGGCTGGTAAAGCATGAAGCAGTCTGCCTGGTTCATAATTTCCCCATCAAGGTTGGCATAGGCAAAACCATACATAAGCCGCTCACCGATAGTGATGACAAAAAAGAGTGCGAATACCCGGCCCCATTTCACCTTGGTGCGCCTGCACATTACAGCGCAAAAATAACATAGCGCCACCATTGCCAGCAGTATGGCCACATATTTGAATATTAATAAGGGGTTCGTTTGATCCGCGCCTAACGAAGCAAACCCGCCTGGCGTGGTCAGGAGGTTCCACACAAAGCCATTAACATGGAAGCCGTAAAGATCGTGCAGGCGGCCATCAAAAAATAGAACAATTAGGGTGGCTGTAAAGCTTAGACTAGTCGTTATGAGCCGAACAAATCGCCATGACTGTAACAGCCAAGCTATGAGCAGCGTGGGTACGAGATACATAAAACTGTAAGAACCCAGCAACAGCAGGCCGTGCAAAGTCTCGGTGACGGAGGAACCTGTCACATAGGGCAAAGACGCTGCGCAAACTAGGGCCGTCATTAGCCAGGCCCATAGCAGAAAAATGGAAATGTTTATATCTTTAGAGTACAGCTTCACATACGACCCCTGACACAGGCTATTCTCAGACAACCAAGTTGAAAGTACGTTGAATATGAAGCACCAAGATTAAGGCTTTCTTAAGGGGTGGTCCGCTCCATCTAAAACGGACACCTCACCAAGCGACATTTAACTTTTCATATTGATCAGGGCTTAGGTAGCCAAGAGCACTGTGTCTTCTCTTTCGATTGCAATCACAAGGGATTCAGCGGTGATTGCAGTTGGGAATTGGACAAGGGATCGTTATCAGAATTAGACTGCCTTGTCTGGACAGAGTTTAATAACGAAAATTCTAACGGAGCCACCCTGCACTCCCCAAGTTCGGTTTTCGTTCGGTGTTCTACACACAGCTTCCCTTGCAGCTCATAACCAAATGACCGATTAAAACCAGTTTCTGACTCCAGAAAGTTCGGCCATGGTTCGGTTATCGGTCAATACACACCAGTAACCTCAAAAAGCCCTTACACTTCTTCCGCTTACGGCACCCAAAGCCAACAGTGCGCGGTACTCATAATCGGCAGGTCCCCAGTTCAAGTCTGGGAAGGCCCACCATATCTATCAAGAAGGTCAATCTGATAGGGTTGGCTTTTTTTGTTGGGCGAAATTTATAGGTGGCTTAGATTCTTACAGTAAGATAACCCTAGAGGCTGCCACTCTGGACGACCTCGCTACAACCACATCCTTCGGGGTGTGGTCTGGCTTTCCCTTTATTTTTTGCTTTAAATCGAAAATAGCTTTATACAGGCCACCAACAGGAGAAAACAATGCCACCAAAGAAATTTTACGTAGTTTGGATTGGTCAACAACCGGGCATCTACCCCACTTGGGCTGAAGCAGAGAAACAGGTTAAAGGCTTCCCCAAAGCAAAATTTAAAGCATTCCCGTCAAAGAAACTTGCCGAAGAAGCCTTTTCATCAGGCCCTAAGTGCACACCAAAGACCAAGAAAATAGCCAGCACTCAAGCAACATTTGAAACACCTAAATCGGATGTGAATATCTATTGTGATGGCGCCTGCGACCCAAATCCTGGCAAAGCAGGTACCGGTATAGCTACTTATAAGAAAGGCAAACTAGATCAACTTTGGTACGGCCTGTACAACCCCAGTGGCACCAATAATACTGCTGAGCTTCTAGGTCTCCACCACTCACTCCTTAAAGCCAAGGCGATTGCAGAAAGTGGCGACAGCGTCACTATTCATTGTGACTCTAAATATGCCATTGACTGTATTACCAAATGGGCGAATGGCTGGGAGGCCAAAGGGTGGACAAGAAAAGGCGGTGAGATCAAGAACCTTGATATTATCAAACCAGCACATGCACTTTATCTAACTATTGCTGACAGAATTGAAGTGCAACATGTGAGTGCCCATATCGGCATTGAAGGAAATGAACTTGCGGATCGCATGTCCGTGGTTGCTATTGAGCGTAGAGAGACTGAGCTGTGTCAATATACTGAATCACTATCCATTCCCGACATATTAGCAATGGCGAGAGGCTAATATTTTAGGTACACCCTCTAGGCTCGGTTTTCGTTCGGCGTTCCGTATACACCGCGCCATGAAGCTCATAACTGAATGACAGACTGAAACACACTTCGGACACAAGGAAGTTCGGCCATGGCTCGGCTGGCTTCTACCACACTCCGACCACCTCAAAAACGCCTTACGATTCTTCCTCTTACGACGTCCAAAACCAACTGTGCGAGGTACTCATAGTCGATTGGTCGAAGGTTCAAGTCCTTCTGGGCCCACCATACAAAAAACCATCTGCCGGGTGGTTTTTTATTTTCCAGAACATACTCCATAATACGAGAATCAACGCCTTAGCCAAGTTAGCTTGTTTAAGGGTCATCCACCCAAGATTCACCGTCGTTAAGAGCGCATTCATGGACCCCATAACCCAAGGCATAGTCGGTGCCGCATTGGCACAAACCAAAGGTGAAACTAAAACACTGGCCAAGGCTGGCATTATTGGCGCTCTGGCGGGTATGGCCCCCGACCTTGATGTACTGATACGGTCTTCCACTGACCCGCTGTTAGTCTTGGAATATCACCGGCAATTCACTCATTCACTGCTGTTTATTCCCTTTGGCGCACTGATCTGTGCACTAGTGTTCTATCCGTTAATCGCAAACCGTTGGCAGCTAAGTTTTAAGGCTATCTATCTTTGGAGCTTTTTGGGGTTTGCTACCCACGGGTTACTGGATGGCTGTACCAGTTACGGCACATTGCTGCTCTGGCCAATCACCGATCATCGGTTTTCCTGGGATATTATTTCGGTGATCGATCCGTTGTTTACCCTACCATTACTGGTGCTGATTCTGTTGGCGGGAACACTAAAATCTAAACGTTATCTATGGGGAGGCTTGGTGTGGGGGGGCTGTTTATCTGAGTATCGGGTTTATTCAACATGAACGAGTATTGGCGATAGGCCATCAGTTAGCGGCTGAACGTGGGCACCAACCACTGCGCCTGGAAGCCAAG
>JAGPWA010000019.1 GCA_018066715.1 Porticoccus sp.
GTACGCTTATAAAGATGATGTTCTCCTGACCCTTTTAGATAAAGAGAGCAAGCCTTGGGTGAGTGCAGATTTTGAGTTCTCGGCACTAGAAAAGATAAACCTCGGTGGTCATGTGGAAGTTAAAATAGCGGGTAGCTCAGAAGTATATGATGGGAAAATTAGAAAGATCAGTGTCGATAAAATTTTGAAAGTAATTAAAGCTGAAGTGGATCTTTCAGAAGATATTTCTAGAAACGATTTTGGTAAGCCTGTTTCTGTCAGGACGATAAAGCAGTTTAATCTTTTATGAAGCCCAATAGCTATATAGCAGGGTTGTTGGTGGCCTTCTTTATGAGTGGGGAGGTCTATTCCTCCCCAGTTTTCTCTTTGCCCAGTTTGAACGTAATAAAATATCAAGATTCTATACGTACAACTAAAGGCATCGATCCAGAGGGCGTACTGTATAGCTTGGCTGATAGCGGAGATGGTGAAGCGCAGTACTACCTGGCCTCACTTCTTGAGAGGGAGAATAGAGGAGACTCATTACTAAAGGCAGTGAACTATTACTCGCTAGCCTATAACAATGGGGAAGGCAGGGTGTATGCCTTGCAAAAAATAGGTGAAATACTTAATAGAAATATCCTTTTAAAAAAATCACATTACGCTACTTTTGTTCAGCTTAGTTCTATGTTGGAGGTTGAAAAAAACTTTGAAACTACCTCCGTAGCGTTGAGTAACTATATTTTATTTGATGAGTTGTATGCCGATGATTATATAAAGAAAATTCTTCCTTTATATAAAAGAGCATGTGAAGAAAACTGTATATATGAGCTGGTAGAAGGTAAGGGTTTAGAGAAAGAAGGTAGGTACCAAGAAGCTATAAATAAGTATAGATCAGCCGCCAAAGTCAATCATAGGGCGTTGACCTTTATTTATAATATTCTGGAAGGGGATAAGTATAAATACTTGCTTGATTTGGCGAAGGATGTTCTTTCAGAAGACGCGGGATACAAGAAAGAATTTTATGTGGAATTAGCAAATATCCTTAGTAATGAAACCCCTCCTTCTGGAGAGGCGGCCTACTTGGGTGAGGTTGACCAGCTTTTAAATATAGCGATCGAGATGGAGAGTATGAATGCGCTCGAGATCTTGATTGATTACGCTGCAACATACCCAGGTTACTACAATCCCGACTTTGTAGAAAACATGATTACTAAATTATCAGTGCAATCACCGCAATCTGCTAAATTTTACAGAGCTAAAATGTACACTGTATTAGAGTGGGGAAAAGCACAACCAGCGAAGGCTAAGAGCCTATACGAAGAACTGGTGTCAGAGGAGTATTTTGAGGCGTATATGGGGCTAGGTCGGTTGTATTCGCGGGGCTTGTTAGATGAGGTTGACCAGAATAAAGCTATAGAAATGTATGCACAGGCATCAAATAAAAATATTTCTGCCGCAGATCATCAAATGGCCATTATTTATGCATATGGTCGCGGTATGTGTAGAAATTATGTCAAAGCAAATGCTCATGCTTCCCTGGCTTTGAGTAATGGTATTAGCAGCTCTTCAAATGCCTTCGAATATTCAAAAGAGCAATTAAATGAGGCTCAACTTATGTTGGTGCAATCTCTTATTAGTGACATTGTTGAGAAAAGAAGCCATGAGAAGTAGGTGTTCGTATATTTCTGTATGTTTTTTTGTTGTTTGTTGTTTTTCTGGTCAGGACGCTAGATGTGAAGAGCAACCCGTTGAAGCGAGGAGTGCCATAGTCAATCGAATGATTGAGGGCATAGATGTAGAAGTAGAAAGCGACAATAAATTTGGCTTTAAGCAAGGTTATACACCAGAAGGCCGCGAGTTAGGATCAGATGAGAAACCATTTACCGCATTGAGGCATGAAGGGTTTTATACATTTTATTTTCCGAAAAGAGATTGGCCTGAATATAAACTTTTCATGCATACGTGGACTAGGTACAAGACATCGTCAGCGATAGCTGTTGAAGATCAACAAGTTGAGTCGAGATCTGTCGATGACTTTGACGCGCGTTTCCAAGAACTCTTTATTAGTAAAGGCATGATGTTTAATGATCCGCGTTTTAATGTTGCCGTAGGCTTGGTAGAGATTGAAGATGAATATGGCCTGTTTTGGGGCAAATCATTTGAACAAATAAAACTGATATTAGATTCAAGTAGGGAAAAAGGTTTTTTCGGTATTGGTAAGCAGTTCTCTTATTATGGAATAAAAGAAAATGAGCTTATAGATCGGGAAAAAGATATTTTTAATATCGTATCAAAATATGAAATAAACTACTCGAAGAAGAATTGGTTAGGGGCGAAGTTTCATTATCAAAATGACAGTAGCTCCTCTTATGAAGAAGAAGACCCGCTTGATTTCGATGGGTATTGGTTTGGGGTTTTTGGTAAAGGCTTCGTTGATACTCTTGCGTTCGGTTCGTTAGATTACCATGCGGAATTCATTTGGCAAGATGGTGAATATGAGTATCAGCCGGATAGTCTGGCTACGTATGAAGGGGATATTTCAAGCTGGGCCTTCTTTAGTGAAATTGGAAAAATATTTAGCCCAGAAAATTTTGTGAGCAGGGTTGCCATAAGGTATGGCATAACCGATAAGCCAGATAGTGACAGCCGCAGTTTTTTTCAAACACCAATGAGAACGAACCAAGTAAAGGCTACAGATACAATTTCGTACGGTCTTATTGGTTCAGCAGTGTCCATGGAGCTTGAGAATGCACATTTTTATTCATTGTTACTCCAGTTTGAACCCGCTACACGCTCGACAGTGGATGTTCAATTCGCATCAATTTTCAATAGAGAGGAAGATAGTCCTTTCCAACCGTTGACGGTTGACAGTAGTGATATAGATACTGGTTCAAATCACCTTGGTTATTCTTTCAACGTAAGGCATAAGTGGATTGCTTACCCCTTTAAGTTATTGGGAAAGCGGTCTAATTTTATTATTCGAAATAATTTAGCACTTTTTCAACCAGGTGATGGTTTGAAGTCATTGGATAGAACAGTTGCGTATGTTCTAAGTATAAGTTTAGATTTATAACTGGTTTGGCGTATGGTTTTTTCATCAAATATATTCATTTTTCTTTACTTGCCAATTTTTTTGGTGTTTTACTATGGCGTAAAATTTAAATACAAATCCTATATTATCGTAGTAGCTAGTTACTTGTTCTATGCGTGGTGGAGGCCAGATTTCACCTTCCTATTCATCGGTATTACCGTGTGGAATTACATATTTGGACAGCTTATATACAAGCATATCGACAGTAATAAAGAAAAGGCTTTTCGATTATTAGTTGTTGGCGTTGTCGGAAATTTACTTACATTAGCTTATTTTAAATATGCAAATTTTGGTGCAGAGGTAATTGGTGATTTTCTAGGTGAGTTTGGGTTTAATACATATTATTTTGAAAAAGTGATATTACCGTTAGGTATTTCGTTTTATGTCTTTCAGGCCCTTAGTTATATAGTCGACATATATAGAAAGTCAGGAAAACCTACAGAAAGATTTGTTGATTTTGCCGCTTTTATTTCTTTATTTCCTCAGCTCATTGCAGGGCCTATTTTAAGATATAAGGATATAAGCGGTCAGCTCCATAGCAGAACACACTCATGGGAGCTGTTTTCAGCGGGTGTCTGTCGGTTTATGCTTGGATTTATTAAGAAAGTGATGATTGCGGATTCGCTAGCGCATATTAGTATATATACGTTAAACAATGCCCAGTCAGGATTTTTTGACACATGGATTGGGATGGCGGCCTCGCTTATCCAGCTTTACTTTGACTTTTCAGGCTACAGCGATATGGCTATTGGTTTGGGAATGATGATGGGCTTTAAGTTCACAGAAAATTTCAATCAGCCATTCACAGCCATGAGCTTAACTGAGTTTTGGAATCGTTGGCACCTGACACTCTCAGCTTTCTTAAGAGATTATGTTTTTTTTCCATTAGTTCGAGGAAAAAAAGTTGCAGCAGAAGTGGGCTTGCTCTTAACTATGGGGCTTTCCGGGTTCTGGCATGGTGCTAGCTTCTCCTTTATATTCTTTGGATTATACTTTGGGGTTTTTATGGTCTTAGAGCGAAAACTAAATATCGCAACAAAGAATAGAGATAAATACAGTGCAATAAAAAATATAAGAACCTTGATGCTCCTAATTGGCGTTATGCCTTTCTTTATGGGGGGGAATTTAACGGGTTCATTTTACCTTTATGGCGGCATGCTAGGTCTTAGGGGCTGGGGTAGTGTTGATAAGCTAATCATAAATGTTGGAACGATATCGATTTTATTTATGTTTGCTTCAGTTGTCTGGTGTGTATTGAGTGGTTATATTGAGAAAAAATATACGGCCACTATAAAAGACAAGCCATCATATTTCATGAAAAATGTCGGGGTTTATGAATCTTGCTTTATCTGGTTTTTCTTTCTAATTTCATTGTCAAAATTGTCGGCTAGTTCATTCTCGCCCTTCCTTTATTTTCAATTTTAGTGACAGTTATGTTTCCTATAATAAAAAGTGCAAATAAGTTTAATGGGTATATTTTTGTAACTATTGCAATAATGTTTTTGGCTTATTCCTTGCCTTTATTTGCTACCTATATAAAGAAAACTGAAAATCCGGGTCAATTGTACCTTGACGGTAAGTTAATGCGTGATTTTGAGAGTATGTACGATAAAAGATTTTTCATAAGAGATTTTTCGATCAAGTTCTGGGGAAGCTTGCAATATATTCTCTTTAAAGAAGGGCAGCCTGGTGTGGTTGTTGGTAAAGATGGTTGGCTGTTTAGTTCAGAAGAGCTGGTCAGTACAAATAATGTAGAGCAAAGACTGGCTGCATATAGTGAAAATATTATTGGGGTACGTGAAAAATTAAAGGCATTTAATATAGAGCTCCTTGTTCTCCCAGTGCCATTAAAAACGGTGGTCTATCAGGAGTATGTTGGAGAGATTCCTGATGAGAAAATAAATACTTTATATCTAGAGTTTTCTTCTTGGCTTGAGGCTAATTCAATTAGTTACATAAATCTTGAAGAAGAATTTAAATCACTGAAAAATAAAGAACATCTGTATTTCAAAAAAGATACACATTGGACGCCAGAAGCAGCTAATTATGCAGCGAACCTGGTAGGAAAAAAATTATGTGAAAGTGAATGTGTTGATTTAGAAGATGATATTTTTGTCACTAAAGTCACAGGTGAGGCAGTGATAAACGGAGACCTTAATAACTTTATCAACGTGTTTGATTTTATTAACAAAAAATTGGACAGAACTGAGTCTGCTAATATTTATCTCACTGAGAAAGTCATTGAGGATGTCGGTGAGGATGATTTGTTTACAGATCAAGGGGTTGATTTTGTGGTGGTTGGTAGTAGCTATACTGACGATGATCGTTGGAACTTTATGGGCTTTCTAGAAGATGCTACCAATTCGAACTTTGTGAAATATTCGAATAAGGGAAAGGGTTCATTTGCAGCAATGGATGATTTTTTTGAAAAGGGACTTAGTGAAACAAATGAGGCTAAATATGTTATTTGGGAAATTCCAGTCAGGTCTTTCTATACAGACCCACGTTTCAAACCACGCTTTAGTATTAATCAGAATCAATTTTTTTAATGGAGATGAATATGTATTCTAAACTGATAAAAATTTTTGGGTTTGTGTCTCTGGTTATGCTGGCACAAGCTTCTATCGCGGCCGAAAACGTGCTCTATGACCCTGTTGCACCAGACAACTCAGCTTTTATACGGCTAATAAACCTTGATAATAACCCTACAATATTTAAGTTGAGTATTAAGGCTGACGCTCAAAATATACCTCCCCATAGTGTTGGTGGGTTTATCTTTTTTCCTCCGGGTGAAATAAATGCAACAGTAAATTCCATTGATAAAAAAATTACGGCGAATGCATCTGATGTCGTTAATTTAATTAATATTTCTGGGGAGCAGGTTATTCTTGTAGAAGAGTATTTTGAATCTTCTCATAAGTCACTTGCAACACTATACAATTTTTCAGAATCTGACCTCTCGCTTAGAACGATAAATGGCAAGCATACACTTATTGATTCTATTGACAGTATGAAATCAGGTTCGCGTGAAATTAATGAAGTAAAAGTAGATTTAGGAGTCTTTGAGGGAGAAAAGCTAGTGTCAGATGTGGGTAGTGTCTCATTCAAGAAAGGACGTAGCTTTTCATTCGTTGTGTACAGCAAAAACGGATCGTTAAATATTTTACAGGCAGTAAATACCGTTGATTCTATTGAATAACATGTTATTTCCTCGGAACCTGATCCTCATTACTGTTGCACTCATTATACAGCTAGGTAGCTATTCTGTGACTGCAGCACCTGACGATGACTGCTTATCTTGTATGTATTGCGAGAAGTTAGACGAAGAGAGCAGTTATTCTGAAGGCATTATGAAATCTATGAAGAACATTGTCATAGGAAGAAATAATTGGTTATTTCGTTCTGATGTTGATCTGTCGACTGATTTTGGCATACCAAATAATTTCAAAAGTGAATTTAATAGGCTTGTTTCTGAATTAAATAAAAAGGGTATCGAACTTGTGGTCATGCTCCAGCCCACAAGAGGGTTGATTCATAGAGACCAAGTAGCAGAAAAGTCTCACTATAGCGACGTTCTCGCTTTAAAAAACTTTATTGCTTTTGAGCGGCAGCTTATAGCTTCTGGTTCGGTCGTTCCTGAGATGCATTTTCTTCTAGAGGGCGAAAAACTTGACCGTGATTATTTTTTTAGAAGAGATCATCACTGGACACCTTTTGGTGCGAGAATTAGTGCCAAAATAGTGGCCGATAAAATTAAGAGTATTCCCTTATATAAATCACTAAAAATCAAAAAATTCTCGACTGAGCAGGGTGTGTTAATACCAAAAGATGGAACAATGAACAGAGCGCTTATGCGCCTTTGTGGGAACAATTTTGGTAGTCAGTATGTTCAGGGATTTTCCACATATAGTGAGGATACTTCTGAGGATGCCTTGTTTGGTGACGAAGTCACACCAGAGATAGTTTTAGTTGGTACAAGCAATTCAGCTCAAAGAGATGATGATAGAAAAAATTACAATTTTGATGGGTTTCTAAAGGACTTCTTACAGGTTGATGTGCTAAATCAATCTTTGCCTGGCGGGGGGCAAGACGGCTCATTCATTCAATACCTGTTGAATGAATATGATATGAATAACCCTCCAAAGGTCATTCTTTGGGAGCTACCAGTGTCGTATGCATTGGATGATTCGTTGATGTATCGGCAGTTGATTCCTGCCATCAAAGGTGGTTGTAATGCGGCGTCGAAAGATGTGACTGTCTCTAATAGTTTCGAGCTCTCAGAATTCAAGGTCAAACAAAGGTATGAGCTGTTCAAGGGTAAAGATTTAGTACAACACAATATAAGGCCAAATAAATATGCTTTGGAACTATCGTTGTCTGATACATCACTAAAAGACTTTTATGTCATTACATATTTTGAAAATGGCGAAAGAGATAAAGTTTGGTTCAGGCGCTATGATATTGTTGATGGTGGAAAATACCTTCTTGAAATGACGAAAATCCCAGAGCATAGGGAAAATAAGATTACTTCAATTTTCATTGAACCAACGGAGCCGTCTAAGGCTGGCACCAATGTGGAGGCAACGTTATGCCCATTAAGTTAATAGCATTCTTTTCTTTATATGGTTTGTTAGCAGTGTCGTGCGCGCATGCTGAAATTTCTAATGTTTTTAAATATGATGCGGCTAATAGTACTTCTGAACTTGTTAATGATGGGGGCGCTAGCTGCCCCAAAACAATAGTTACACCTTATTTCGGGCATTTGCTGCTTAAGAGTAAATATGACCAGTCGGACCCAAGTAAGTCTACCCTGAAGTCTTCGCCAGACAAAGTTACATTAGAGATCAAATCACATATAGATAAGTACACACGCAGCTTGTCAGCCTATAGTGATTATGCTGTGAAGTATGCCGCTGAAGAGTCTTATAGAGAAAAAAATATAAAACTTGGATTGTCCTGTCATAGCAAGGCCTTAAGTGCTTGGGCAAACTCAAATGCATTGCTCACAGACGAAGCTACTATGAATGGTAAAGCGGTACGTAAGTGGGCTTTATCAGTAATAGCAAGTACGACTCTCAAACTTCGTGCTTTGACAGAAAATGAGTACAAACTCACGTTTCTTCAAAAGATATGGTTAGATAAGCTTGCAAAGAAAGTAGTCGACGATTACACACCACGTTTGGATCCCGGATTTAAGTATTTCAATAATCATGACTATTGGGCTGGCTGGGCTGTCGCTGCGACTGGTACAGTGCTAGAAAATAGAGACTATGTCCGCTGGGGATTGTCAATTTATGAGCGTAGCTTGACCCAAATCGAACTGGTTGATGGCACACCATATGGTTATTTACCAACTGAAATAGCAAGAAAGTCATTGGCAGCTAACTACACGCATTTTGCAATAACACCCCTTGTTATGATTAATGTCCTTGCGAATAGGAATAATTACTCGATTTCTGACCCAGACGGCAAGTTTGATAAACTGGTGAATTTTTCTGCTTCTCTACTCTTAAATGAATCAAGTGCTTCCGATATTCTTCAGTATGACCAAAAAGACGTGCCCCCGTATAAGGCTCTGTGGGTTCTTCCTTACCTCAGTGTTTATGAGGATAAGGTTTATCCTGCAAGACTCTATGAGAAGTATAAATCCCAAATGGATGAAGAAAGTTATTCCATGATTGGTGGGTACATTTCGTTGTTCTATATAAAATGAAAAACTTTATTGCCTCGATGTTTTTTTTCTGTGGTCTGTTTTTCGCCGGATTAGGGTTGGCCTCTAACCTGGTTACTGTTGAGGTGATGGATGATTCCACTACTTATGGCGAGGTAAATGATTTCTCAATATCACCTATAGATCTGTCTGGTATCCAGAAATGTGATAGTAATCCAATAGTTGTCGTAAAACCGATATTTTCCTCAGAGTCTGGAAGTTACCCCTACGAATATATATCGAAGTCGGGTTACTTCTCTATCTGGTCGGCACATCAAAAATCACACCCTAAAATGCTCTTTGTAGATAAAGGGTGTGTTTCCATATCAGATCTATCATCTCGTTTTAGTTCTTTTGTAAGAAAAAAAAATGATGGTTCTTACCAATTAGAAGGTCTCTTGTTGATCGGTAGAAATGCTTCCTTATTGATTGATAATACAAGTCTTTTACTGGATAACACATCAGGTGCTTTGATTGTAAACCTGGGTAGTTTGACGATTACCGACTCTAAGGTTTACGTAAAGGATAGTAACGCAATCAATGAAAAATTTAATTCGTTTATCTTAAATTGGAATCCTTCCGATGTGTATATCAAGGATTCTCAAATTCATGGTTTGGGTAGTTCCTTTAAAAATGGCGCCGGCCTTGTGCTTTCGGAAAATAAACATTCACATGATTCTGGTCCATCTCGTCTGCAAATATCTGGATCAGTAATATCAGGTAACTATGTTGGCTTGTCTGTATCTTCATCATTAGTTCAAATTGATAGTACAGTTTTCGAAAATAATAAAAAACATTCTGTGGTATCAAGAAATTCGTCGATGTCTTTTGCGGACAGCCGCGTCCTTAATACTATAGATGGGGCTGGTATGGTCTGCCGGTTTACATCTTCAAACGTACCGGCACAAATTAATGTTTCTAGCAGTATTTTTTCCTATAATTCAGGCTCTGGTTTTGAGTTGACTAATGAGGAAGGTGGCAGCTTTCCAGTATCCGCATTAATCAAAGATAATACCTTTGTAGCCAATGAGAAAAATGGTGTATATGTCAATTCACTGGTTGAATTGAATGTTATAGGGAACAAGTTTTTATCTAACAAAGGCCATGGCTTAGAGTTCTTTTCAGGCTCTTCTGAACAGGTCAGATTAAAACCTGCCTTGTTCTTTGATAACTATTTCCTGGGGAATACTGCTTCTGCTCTATCGTCTAAGAAATATTCTAGGTTTATCCTTCGTGGCAATACATTCAAATCTTCAACTCTATCTTTTAAGGTTTTTGGCGGAGGCCTTAGGTTTTATCAGGATGAAATATTAAAGCCTGCTATCAGTGCTAGGGCTCCGGTACTTGTGACAATGAGCGGGAAAAAATAGGGATTTATATGAAAGTCGTTTCTGTTGTTTTATCTGGTGGTGTGGGAAGTCGTTTGTGGCCAGCCTCACGTGCGAGGCACCCCAAACCTTTTATTAGGCTTCCCGATGGAGAAAACCTGATTCAAAAAACCTTTAGGCGCGCTCTTTCCATTGATGGCGTTGTTGAATTGTTGGTTGTTACGAATGATGAGTTATATTTTAAAACAATTGATGAGTACCAGCGGGCACAACTTCCAGAAACCTCGTTTCGGTGTATTTTAGAACCTTTTGGGAAAAATACAGCAGCCTCTGTTTTATTGTCTTGTTTGTCAGTTAAGGACGCTCATGGAGAGGATGCTGCTGTACTTATATTGCCAGCGGATCACTTGATAAACGATCATGAGGGTTTTGGGAAAGCTGTATCTTTAGCATTGCAGGCAGCAGAAAAAGATAAATTAGTCACTTTTGGTTTAACGCCTAATAGCCCTGAAACTGGTTATGGTTATATAGAGGCTGATTTAAGTCAGCCTTTCTCTGGAGGCTTTGTTGTAAATGAGTTTCATGAAAAACCATCGTTAGAAACAGCGCAAGAATTTCTTGATAGTGGCAATTATTATTGGAATTCTGGAATTTTTTGTTTTAAGGCATCTGTTTTAATTGAGCAGTTTGAAACCCATTCGCCTGAACTTTTTTGTCTCATCGAAGAGGCATATAAGAATTCAAAGTTTGAACTTAGGGGAAGCTCCCAAGTTACGCTTATACCAAAGGACCTCTTTTCACAGGTTCATGATATATCTATAGATTATGCTTTGTTTGAAAAATCTAAAGAGATTGTAACTATTCCCTCAGATTTTACATGGAGTGACATAGGTTCATGGTTAGCCATGAGCCAACTTACTCCAGAGGATGCGAATTCCAATAGATTGAATGGAGAAGTTTATACTGTGGATTCAACTGGAAACTATGTCCGTAGTAGAGATAAATTGACAGCTTTGGTTGGTGTAGATGACTTAATTGTTGTTGATACTGTAGATGCTTTATTAGTTGCTCATAAAGATAAGACTCAAGACGTAAAAAAAATTGTATCGTATCTCAAGGCAGTGAAGCATGAAACACATGAGCTTCACAAAACTGTTCACAGGCCTTGGGGAAGTTTCACTACATTAGAGTCGTGTGATCGCTTTAAGATTAAAAGGATTGTTGTGAAGCCCAAAGCCTCACTTTCTCTTCAGATGCACCACCATAGAAGTGAGCATTGGATTGTTGTTTCTGGTATGGCCAAAGTCGTCAATAATAATGAAGAGTTTCTCTTAAACTCTAATGAGTCAACATTTATTTTGGCGGGTCATTCACATCGCCTAGAGAATCCTGGCGTGATAGAGCTTGTGCTTATTGAAGTTCAAAGTGGAGACTACTT
This sequence comes from Porticoccus sp., assembly GCA_018066715.1. Lineage (GTDB taxonomy): Bacteria > Pseudomonadota > Gammaproteobacteria > Pseudomonadales > Porticoccaceae > Porticoccus. Next base: position 11,550 of record JAGPWA010000019.1, read on the forward strand.
AGGCGAAGATGATATTTGTCGACTTGATGACATTTACGGTAGATTAGACTTGGCTTTAACTACCGAAGACTAGCTGTCAGTTTAGTAACGTGGAATATGACCTTTCTACATTAGTAACCGCTTTGGATAAGGGCCCCAATTGATTTTGTAATCCTTCCAGAAAACCACAGGAGTTATAAGTAGAAAGTTGGGCCTAGGGGCTATAAATTCAATATCTCGTTGGAGTAGGTGGAGATGTTGGATTAGAGGCCGGTATTTCCATGTTTTTTTAGGGCATCCACATACTCATCACCGTGACGGTGTTCGCTGGCAATGGCAAGTAGGGTTTTCCCCTTCGGGTTTTGGGCGCTAATGTCGTGGTCGGCTTCCAGAAAAAAAGTAAGGAAAGTATCAAAGTTTTCGATATTCATTCCACGATAGGCTTTTTCCAGTAAATGGAAGTCACGGCTGATGCCCTCCGGCGCTTCAAACGCGAGAAAGGTTTTAATCCGCTCGTCATCAAAGACTTCGCCCAGAACTTTTTGTTTATCTTTTTTAAGTGCCATAATTTTTTAATTTTCTTTAAATATTAAAATAAGTGGTTAGAGATTTTTCAGAGTAAGTCGTTAAGTTTTTTCAGCAAAATCTCATTCACTTGCTGTGGGTTAGCCTGACCTTTTGAGGCTTTCATTATCTGCCCTACAAAATAGCCCAGCATTTTGGGTCGTTTGCTTTCGTCAGCATTGCGGAAGTTGTCCACTTGTTTATCGCTGTTGGCAATCACCTCATCCACGAGCGCTTCAATAGCACCACTGTCGGAAACCTGCTTTAAACCTTTGGCTTCAATAATACTGTCTGCATCGCCGTCACCATTCCATAGGCCGTCAAACACCTGTTTGGCCATTTTGCTGGAAATTGTTCCATCGGTAATACGTGCAATCATACCTGCCAGTTGTTCGGCGCTGAGAGGACTGTGCTTGATGGATAAGTCGGCAGCATTCAGTCTCGCTGAGAGTTCGCCTATCATCCAGTTGGCGGTAAGTTTGGTATCACCACTAGCCTTGGCCGCAGTTTCAAAATACTGGGCCATACTGGCATCGCCACTCAGGATATTGGCGTCATAGCTGGAGAGGCCATATTGTTCTACAAAACGGTCGTGGCGGGTATCGGGCAGCTCTGGAAGATCTTTTCGAATGCTCTCGATATAGTCGTCATCGAAGACGACAGGCAACAGGTCGGGGCAGGGGAAGTAACGGTAATCATTCGCTTCTTCCTTGCTGCGCATGGAGCGCGCCTGCTTGGTATCACCATTGTAGAGGCGGGTTTCTTGAATGACTCTGCCGCCATCTTCGATAAGGTCGATTTGACGCTCTACTTCTAGTGCAATGGCGTCTTCCATAAAGCGGAAGGAGTTGAGGTTTTTGGTCTCAGTGCGGGTGCCGAGTTCTTCACCGGGCCTTCTGACGGAAATGTTCACATCAAAACGCATGGAGCCTTGAGACATCTCACCATCACAAATACCCAGTGAGGTAACAATGCCATGTAATTTTTTGGCAAAGGCCACGGCTTCTTCCGAATTACTCATGTCTGGTTCGGAGACAATTTCTACCAGTGGGGTGCCTGCACGATTCAGATCTATGCCGGACATGCCATGACCATTTATTTCAAAAGAAGCTTCATGCAATGACTTTCCTGCATCTTCTTCCAGGTGAGCATGGTGAATACGGATCGACTTTTTGGAGCCGTCCGCCAGTTCAATTTCCACATGGCCTGGGCCAACAATAGGCTTATCCAACTGAGTGGTTTGGTACCCTTTAGGAAGGTCGGGGTAGAAATAATTTTTTCGGTCAAAGACGGATGTTTTTGCGATTTCGGCATCAATGGCCAAGCCAAACATAATGGCATAGCGGAAAGCTTGCTCATTGGGTACCGGAAGGGTGCCGGGCATGCCAAGATCGATGGCGCAGGCCTGAGTGTTGGGTTCGGCGCCAAAGGTGGTGCTGGCACCGGAGAAAATTTTAGATTTGGTGGCCAGTTGTGCGTGTACTTCGAGGCCAATGACTGTTTCCCATTCCATTATTCGGCACCCCCTATTTCTATGCCTTCAGGGGCTTGTTTATGCCAGTCAGTCGTCTGTTGAAACTGGTGCGCTACATTCAGCATCTGAGATTCATCAAAATAATTGCCAATAATTTGCAGACCGACGGGCTTGTTATCGACAAAGCCACAGGGAACTGACATACCGGGTAGCCCTGCCAAGTTGGTGGCAATGGTGTAAATGTCTTCCAGGTACATGGCTACCGGGTCTTTACCTTTCGCGCCAAATTCAAAGGCTGGGGAGGGGGCGGTTGGTCCCATGATGACATCGACAGTTTCAAAGGCATCGACAAAATCTTGTTTGATCAGGCGACGAGCTTGTTGTGCTTTGCGGTAGTAGGCATCGTAGTAACCAGCAGACAGGCAATAGGCACCTACCAAAATACGGCGCTTTACTTCATCGCCAAACCCTTCACCACGAGTACGCATATACATATCGCGTAAATCTTTGGGGTCTTCACAGCGATAGCCGTAGCGCGAACCATCAAACCGTGACAGATTGGCAGAGGCCTCAGCCGGTGCAATTACATAGTAGGCAGGAACCGCTAATTTAGAATGGGGCAGACTGATACTTACCAGAGTGGCGCCCTGTTTTTCGAGTTCAGCCAGTGCATCGCGGACAGCTTTTTCAGTGCCGGGGTTGAGCCCTTCATCAAAGTACTCTTTGGGGACGCCAACTTTTAGGCCTTCAAGGGACTGATTCAGATTTTCTGTGTAGTCTGGTACATCCCGGTCAATGGAAGTGGAGTCTTTGGGGTCAAAGCCCGCCATTATATTAAGCATTAACGCGCAGTCTTCTGCGGTGTGTGCCATAGGGCCGCCCTGGTCCAAACTTGAGGCAAAGGCAATCATGCCCCAGCGAGATACGCGGCCATAGGTGGGTTTGAGGCCAGTAATACCACAGAGCGCTGCGGGCTGCCGGATGGAACCCCCTGTATCAGTGGCAGTGGCGCCGGGTGCCAAGTGTGCCGCAACCGCAGTTGCTGAACCACCCGAGGAGCCACCGGGCACTGTATTTGTGTCCCAAGGGTTTTTCACTGGGCCATAAAAGCTGGTTTCATTGGAGGAGCCCATGGCGAACTCATCCATGTTGGTTTTACCCAGTATTACGGCACCGGCACGGGCAAAGTTTTCGACTACGGTCGCATCGTACGGCGGGACAAAGTTGTCGAGCATTTTTGAGCCGCAGCTGGTGCGCACACCGTTGGTGCAGAAAATATCCTTGTGTGCGATAGGTACGCCACAGAATGCCGGTGCATTGCCTTCGGCACGACGCTTGTCAGCGGCTTCTGCCTGGGCAAGTGCCGATGCTTCGTTGATGGTGATGTAGCTGTTGTACGTGCTGTCCAACTGCTGAATACGTTTCAGGTAGTGCTGGGTGATCTCGACACTGGTGAATTCACCAGCATCCAGACCTGCAATTATGTCGGCGATGGTTTTATTGTGCATGATTGAGTTGTTCATAATGTGGGGAGCGTCCTCAATCGATCACTTTCGGAACCAGATACAATCCCGCTTCAGTGGCGGGTGCAATGGCCTGAAAGTCGTCCCGATGGTTAGACTCGGTGACCTCATCAGCACGCAACCGTTGAACGGCGTCGCTTGGGTGGGCCATGGGTTCTACACCCTCGGTATCAGCAGCCTGCAACTGGTCAACGAGTGCCAGTACGTCGGCGATACTTTGTGTGGTTTCGGCAATGGTCGCTTCATTGATTTCAATACGTGCCAATTCTGCGAGCTTTTCGATGTCTGCGCGTTCGATAGTCATGGTATAGTTTCTGCACTTTGAACAGAGAGAGTCGGGCTTTTATTTGCCCTGACAAAATGAGGAGCGTAAGTTACCACATTCGTCCTTATAGGGGTACTCTTAGGGGTACTCGGAAGGGGGCTTTTGGGGCGGCTTTTTGAGTGTGATTCTTCTCCGGGATTAAAGACTTAAAACTTGCTCTGAATACAGGTGATTGGTAGAGTTGCGGGTTTTCAGAGTCATCGGCGTTTGGGGCATTTCCCCAAAACGACCAACAAGGGAAAAGATAGATGTTAAAAAGACTGCGTGGTATTTTTTCGAATGATCTTTCCATTGATTTGGGTACCGCGAATACACTGATTTATGTTCGGGAAAAAGGCATTGTCCTGAATGAGCCCTCCGTAGTGGCGATTCGCCACCAACACGGACAAAAAATTGTTGATGCTGTGGGTGTGGAGGCCAAGCGGATGCTGGGTCGTACGCCGGGTAACATCACCGCTATTCGTCCTCTGAAGGACGGCGTGATTGCTGACTTCCAGGTCACTGAAAAAATGTTGCAGCACTTTATCAAGAAAGTGCATTCCCACAGCTTGATTCCTCCTAGCCCCCGTGTGCTCATTTGTGTGCCCTGTTTGGCGACTGAAGTTGAGAAGCGTGCTATTCGTGAGTCCGCCTTTAGTGCGGGTGCCAGGGAAGTATTTTTGATCGAAGAACCTATGGCTGCAGCCATAGGTGCCGGAATGCCTGTGGATGAGGCCTGTGGTTCTATGGTGGTGGATATTGGTGGTGGTACCACTGAAATTGCCATTCTCTCTCTTAACGGGGTGGTGTTTTCCGATTCAGTACGGATTGGTGGTGACCGTTTTGATGAGGCCATTAGTAATTATGTTCGCCGTAAGTACGGTAGCGTGATTGGAGAAACTACCGCTGAACGGATCAAAATGGAAGTTGGTAGCGCCTATCCCGCGAATGAGGTTCGCGAGATCGATGTCCGTGGTCGTAATTTGGCCGAAGGTGTACCAAAAAGTTTTACCTTGAACAGTGATGAAATTCTGGAAGCCCTCCAAGAGCCGTTGGCCGCTATTGTGCAAGCGGTAAAGCGTGTATTAGAACAGTCACCCCCTGAGCTGGCCTCAGATATCGCAGAAACCGGTATTGTATTGACCGGTGGCGGTGCATTGTTGCGTGATCTGGATCGACTGCTGACCCATGAAACGGGGTTGCCCGTGCTTGTAGCCGAGGATCCATTGACCTGTGTTGCTCGTGGCGGTGGCAAGGCGCTGGATATGATGGATAAGCGCCGTATGCATGTTATGACCTGATTACTTTACTCTTAGTACATGACGTAAAAACGTTCAATCATGATGGGGTGGCAGCATTAAGAACCTCTTTTCCAAAGGCCCCTCATCCGCACGACGTATGTTGTTGCTGGCTTTTGTTGCGATCCTATTACTTCTGATTGATTCCTATACCCGCTGGTTGCAACCGGCCCGCTATTGGCTAGCAGAGGTGACGACCCCCATTTATTGGCTGACTAACCTGCCCACCCGAATGGGTGAGATGGGTGATGAGTCTATGGTGGGGCGTATCGCGTTAGAGGAAGAAAACGAACACCTTCGAACGGAGCTATTAGTCCTTAAGGGACGCATGCAGAGGATGGCTGAACTAGCCGCTGAAAATGTTCGTCTGCGTAACCTTCTTAATGCCACAGAACTGTTACAGGATAGCGTGTTAGTGTCGGAGTTGATTGGGGTTTCCCCTGATCCCACCCGGCATACTATCTTGGTCAACCGTGGAGAAGATAATGGTGTCTTTGTGGGGCAGCCATTACTTGATGCGGACGGCCTGATGGGACAGGTGGTCGAGGTTTATAGCAGCAGTAGTAAGGTGTTGCTGATCAGCGATAGCTCCCATGCATTGCCGGTGCAGATCTTGCGTAATGGTGTGCGTTCTATTGCGGAAGGTCAGGGTGATTTCAAGCAGTTAACATTACGCCATGTGTCTCCCACGGCAGATATCAAAGTGGGGGATCAGCTGGTCAGTTCCGGGTTGGGTGACCGTTACCCGGTTGGTTACCCAGTAGGTGTGGTTACTTCAGTAAATATGGTAAGCGGCAGTGTTTACCTGAAAGTGTTGCTGGAGCCTTCGGCTCGGATTGACCGCAGTCGTCATCTGCTGTTGTTATTCTCGACCGTAGAAGACTTGGGGGTTGGTGACGATGCCCGAGAGTAACCAGACAACCTATCTATGGAGTGTTGTTACTCTGTTGTTAGCGTTATTGTTGCAAATTTTGCCCCTCTCAGAACCGTTGGTTTATTGGCGGCCACAATTTGTGTTGTTGTTGGTTTTTTATTGGCTGTTTCGAAGCCCGTTTAAGCATGGTATTGCTTTCGCGTGGCTCGCGGGCTTGTCACTTGATATTTTTATCGGGGAATTGTTTGGTCGTCATGCCGTCGTCTTTGCGCTGAGCGCTTATTTGTTGCAGTTATTACAGCAGCGGTTACATCATTTCAGGGTAATTCACCAAGCAGTACTGGTACTAGTATTGGTGCTAACGAGCCAACTACTATTGCACAGTATTACGTTGCTTTTACGCGCAAATTGGCAGGGTGATTTAGTGGTGATGCCAGCAGTAACCTCAGCGGTTATTTGGCCATTATTGGTATGGCTACTGAACCGTCTGATAGCGCCCCAACCCAGTCAGAATATGTCAGCCAATCACTGAACCAATTACTGAGCCAACGCTGCTGATTAGTCCCGGTATCGTTAGATGTTGATACAGCTGACCCAAAAGAGCCCTAGTTACCCGAGCCATAAGGTTATATGCATTTAGATCCAGCCTTTATTCTTGCTTCAGCCTCTCCGCGTCGTCGTGAATTATTGCAGCAAATTGGTTGCCATTTTTTGGTATCACCTGCTGAAATTGATGAGACGGTATTAGTGGGTGAATCACCAGAAGACTACGTTAATCGAATGGCTCTGCAAAAGGCCCTAGCGGGTTGGCATGCCAATCAGCATAAGCAATTACCCGTGTTGGGAGCTGATACTACGGTAGTTTTGGGCAATGATATTTTTGGTAAGCCCTCTGATCAGGCAGATGCAATTTCAATGCTTTCGCAGCTTTCAGGAAAAACTCACCGAGTATTATCATCAGTAGCGATGATCCAGGGAGACAAGCAACAGGTAGTCTTGTCAGAAACACGGGTGACATTCAGGCTGCTAGGTAGTGATGAATGCCACCGTTATTGGCAGACGGGAGAGCCCAGTGATAAAGCAGGCGCTTATGCTATACAGGGGTTGGGAGCAGTTTTTGTGACAGCAATTAACGGTAGTTATTCCGGCGTGGTGGGTTTGCCCTTGGCAGAAACTTGCATGCTATTAGAAGCGTTTAATATTTCTTGGTGGATGCAGGAATGAGTTCAGAAATTTTGATCAATGTTTCTCCCATGGAGACCCGTGTTGCGCTGGTAGAAAATGGCGTTTTGCAGGAAGTGGGTGTGGAGCGCGTACGGAGTCGTGGCATCGCAGGCAATATCTACAAGGGTAAGGTAGTCAGGGTACTGCCTGGGATGCAGGCAGCCTTCATTGATATTGGGCTGGAAAAGGCCGGATTTATCCATGTGGATGATATTCAGCAGGCAAGTAGTGACGAAGGTTGCGCTAGTAACGGAAATGGTCCGGACATAAGGCGGCTCCTGCGCGAAGGACAGTCGGTGGTAGTGCAGGTGATCAAGGATCCCATTAGCACTAAAGGTGCTCGCCTCACCACAGAGCTTTCCGTGTCTTCCCGTTTTTTGGTTTATATGCCGAATGTGACTCATATTGGTGTTTCCCAACGGATTGAGGATGAGGGCGAGCGTGAACGTTTACGGCAACAGTTGAGCTTGGCATTAGGTAGTAATACTACTGGAGGTTACATCATTCGTACGGCTGCCGAAGGTGTCGAAGCTGAGGAGCTGGCCAGAGAGGTGGAATTTCTACAGCAGCTTTGGCAGCATATTTTGGAAGCGACGAAACCATTGAAGGCGCCTGCCGTCATCTATGAAGATTTACCGATGTTTCTGCGCACCATGCGTGACATGGCGCAGCCACAGGTGGAAAAGGTACGAGTGGATTCTAAAAAAGCACATACAAAGCTCTGTGAGTTTGCTCGACAGTTCAATCCAGAAATGGAACCACTCATTGAATACTACTCTGCAGATCAACCACTTTTTTATTTGTATGGTGTAGACGATGAAATCACCCGAGCATTGGACAAAAAGGTTCAGCTTAAATCCGGCGGTTATTTAATTATTGAGCAGACCGAAGCAATGACGACGGTGGATGTAAATACCGGCGCATTTGTGGGTCGTCGCAATCTGGAAGATACAACCTTTAAAACCAATCTGGAGGCAGCGACGGCTATTGCGCGTCAGCTACGACTGCGCAATCTGGGCGGTATTATTATTATCGATTTTATCGATATGTTGGAACTCGATCATCAAAGCCAAGTAATGCATACGCTTGAGAAGGCTTTAGCGCGGGACCGGGCCAAGACAGGAACAGCTAACATTTCAGAGTTGGGGTTGGTGGAGATGACCCGAAAAAGAACCAGTGAAAGTCTGGGTCAGGTTCTCTGTCAGTTTTGCCCTACCTGTGATGGTAAGGGGGCATTGAAATCGGTGGAAACCATTTGTAACGAAATTTTTCGGGAAATTCTTCGAGAAACGCGAGCGTTTGAATGTGATGGATTTCTTGTGCTGGCCACTCAGGTAGTTATCGACCGGTTGTTGGATGAAGACTCTACTTATGTGGGTGATTTGGAAGAGTTTACTGGACGCACTATACAGTTCCGGGTTGAGAGTCTGTACTCCCCTGATCAGTTCGACATTATTCCCGCATAGCTGGTACAGGGTGTGCGGGTGAGATATACCCCGACGCCGTTTTTTATTTAGTCATTGCTCACGTATCATGGCCGCTATAATGACAACAGTATTAATTTTCCTCTTGGGAGCAAGGCTCCGCACAGTGTGTACTCAGGGCGGTGCTCCTCCAGGGTGGCTTTCCTTGATAGTTTTTAGGGTTCTGTGTTGTACACAGTTAGCCCCATCGCGCCTTGCACGTGATCTGGGTGTTAGGAGCACATTTTGAACGGAGTTCGGCTACTGAGAGGGATTGTCAGGAAAATTCTACTACTATCGGCATTTTTGGTCATTGCCTTTGCCTTATTGGTCTCTGTGGGCAGGGAAACCATTGATGAGTTAGACCGATATCGTTCGAACATTAATTCTTACGCCTCTACATTGTTGGGTCTTGAGCTGGATAGCCAGGAGTTACAGGGTGAATGGCGCCAGTTGACACCACAGGTAACCGCTAAAGGTTTATCTATTTATGGACCGGGCCAGCAGAAACCAGCCATTACCCTCGACCATGTAACGCTTGATCTGGACTTGATACAAAGTGTTCTATCCCGGCACGTGGTCTGGCGTGAGCTTCAGGTAGGGCGAGTTAATTTGACCGCGAGGGAGGATGCCGAAGGGCGCTGGACGATTGCTGGGTTACCCCTGAGTGGTAGTGGCGATAGCAGTGGTTTACTGGATGTATTGTTTGACAGTGATTACCTTGAGATTGACCTAGTTTCTCTATCACTGGAATTTTTCTCAGGTACTGAGTCGGTACTGGAGGCCCATGATATTCTTCTGGAAAACGGTGGCGGTTTTCATCGGCTGTTGGCCGAAGTAAACCTAACGGGTACGGAGCAATCGGCTGAATTGATTGTCGAGGGCCGAGGCGACCATCGTGACTTTAAAAACTTTGATGGTTTTGGGTATCTGAAACTCAGTCGTATTGATTTCAGTGGTTCATTGAATGCCCTAATCAAAGGATGGTTTCCAGAAATTATTGAGCGTATCGGCGATATTGAAACTGATATCAAAGGAGAGGTTTGGATCAATCTCGCGGAGGGAGGCGAGGCCAATTTAGTAGGGCAGATCTCTGCTGCTGAAGTGCCTCTAAACTGGCTGGAGGATGTGGCGCCTTTAACCAATTTCAAGACGGAAATGACAGGCTGGTTTCATCTGGGCGAAGATTGGGGCCTGCGTCTACAGGGGCTTGATTTTGATTGGGGTGAACTTCAAATTGAACCCCTCGATATTAATTTTCGCCAGGCAGTAGGCGCTGAGTGGGACAATGGGTCACTGGCTGTTAGCCAGATAAACTTATCATTACTGGATGATCTGTTGGTAAAAGCCAGACTGGCCCCCGATGCCATAGTCGATATTGTGCAACAGCTTCAACCAACGGGAAAGATCAATTCCCTTCACTTGGATTTATCCTTGGAAAATGAGACGCCCGATGTCCAGATGCGGGCCAACTTGGATAATGTTTCCGTCTCCTCCTGGCGCGGGGCACCCGCAAGCCGTCATATTAATGGTTATATCGAAGTTCATAATGATACGGGTTTAGTCGAACTGGATAGTCCGGATGGTTTTGCTCTGCACTACCCACAAGTGTTTGATGACTACATGGAACACAGTGCGATTAGAGGGCAGGTGAAGTGGCGTTGGGATGAAGTAAACCGTTCCGTAAAGGTATCCAGTGGTCCACTTGAATTTGGTGGAGAGGAAGGGCTGGGGCGGGCCTATTTCTATCTTGATCTTCCCTTTGGTCAGACAGAGGGGCAGTCAGATGACAAGCCAGAAATGTATTTGTCCGTGGGGATTAATAACACGCATTCTCGTTATCGAAACCGCTACTTACCCAAAAATTTGAGCCCAGGACTTCTAGATTGGCTCGATCAATCCGTAGGTGATACATCCATTCCCGAAGTGGGCTTCATCTGGAGGGGCGCCCTATCAGGGGGCGATGCGAATCTTCATTCGCTTCAGCTTTATCTAAACCTTGCTGATGGGTATTTAAAATTTCAGCCAGACTGGCCTCCGCTTGAGCAGCTGAATGCGATACTGACCATCGATGATAAAGAGGTGGATAGTCAGATTAATACCGCCACCCTAGGTAACGCTCAGGTGAAGCGCAGTGAGGTACGTGTACGCTCGGCATCGGCGGGTAAAGGTCTAGAGGTACTGATTGGTGGTGATATAGCTGCTGATATTGGCGATGTCATTAATGTACTAGCGCAGTCACCGCTGAAATCCCGGGTTGAGGGGCTTTCGGGGTGGCAGGTATCCGGTGATAGTCGGACCAATTTGGATCTTACTATTCCCTTATCAGGGGGTGCGGCGGGTGGCTCTTATCATGTTGATACCAGATTGTCCCAAGCGCGAATGGCCTTAACTGGTTCAGAGTTTGCTTTTGAACAACTACAAGGTGTCCTCAGTTATCGCAATGGCAAGGGACTTTTTTCTCGTGAAATAAAGGGGCGCTTCTGGGATGAGCCGATGATAGCTAGCCTTGCTACCAAGCAGGATGGCCTTTCTGTTGATATAAACGGGCGTATCTCTAAGTCGGTATTGGACAAATTTCTCAACCTTTCATTAGATCAAGTGATTCAGGGGAAAACGGATGTCCAGGCCAATCTGTTGGTGCCGTTGGAGGATAGTACATCACCACTGCGATTGACCCTAAATAGCCAGTTACAAGGCGTGACGATTAATCTTCCCGCGCCTTTTGGTAAAGAGCTTGATAGCCGGAGAGAGATAACGTCCACAGTCGTATTTTCTGACAATTTAGATATTGAAGTGGCAATGGGTGAAGACATTCAAGTACACCTAATGCAGAAGGATGGTGTTTTGATTCGTGGGTTGCTGGCCTTGGACAGCAAACAAGCGGCCTTGCCAGAAGCAGGACAATTTATGGTTACCGGTCATCTGGAGCATTTCAGCCTTTCTGAGTGGCAGGACGCCGTTTTGCCATTGTTGAGTGACGCCGGTGATACGATCAACTCCGACGAGTCACTTAAGCCGGTATTTGATATCAAAATTGATGAGCTTGATGTAGCTGGTCTCTCATTTGAGCAAGCTATGGTGACGGGGGGGTATCAAGATGAAGGCTGGCAGATTGGTGTTAATAGTGATCTTGTCGCTGGTCAGATTCTTATCCCTCAGGATACTGCATCGCCCATGGTGCTTGACTTGGAAAGGTTGTCGTTGCCAACACCCACGGAAGCAGGTGGTAATGCTGATGCCCTTGATCCAAGGAATTTGCCCCACCTACAATTATCCGTAAAAAAATTCAGCGTTGGGAATAAGCTTTTTGGTGAGGCCAGCTTCTTGATGGAGCCACAGTCAAATGGTGTGAGAGTTTCTGGTATAGATGCCAATCTTCTGGGTTTGCAGGTAGGTGGAGAAGAATATGACACTAGCCTGGAATGGACGCTGGAGGATGGCCGTCACCGCACATTGGTTGACGGCATGTTGCGTGCGGGCGATTTGGGCGATGTGATGGAAGCTTGGGGGTTACCTCAGATTCTGGATAGTGATGAGGCGCATTTTTTTACGGAGATGACCTGGCCTGGCAGGCCATGGGAAATATCAACGACAACCATGAAGGGAGCCATGTCGCTCCAACTGCAGAAAGGCCGTTTTTACCAAGCCCCCAAGGGCGCTACCAAGCAGATGATACGTTTAGTCAGTCTATTCAACTTTGATAATTGGATGCGGCGTTTACGCCTGGATTTTTCTGATTTATTTGAGGAGGGTATGAGTTATGACGAAATGCAGGGCGGCCTGATATTTGATGAAGGCACGTTGACCTTTGATGCGCCCATTGTTGTGAAGCTCCCCTCTGGTCGTGTCAGGCTGGAAGGTGTTGCCGATTTAATGTCAGAAGACATCGATGCCCATCTAGTGACCACCTTGCCTTTAGGTACTAACTTGCCTTGGATCGTAGCGCTGGCTGGCGGTCTTCCCGCCGCAGCAGGGGTGTATATCACCGGTAAGGTATTTAAGAAACAAGTGGATAAGTTGTCCAGTATTAGCTATCGCATTACGGGGCCCTGGAGTGATCCTGAGATTTTGGTGGAGAGAGTGTTCAGTGATAGTACCTCCAGTAATAAAAAATCAAATAATAAGAGTGGTGGTTCCGCCAGTCCTTCGACAGACATAACCTCAAGTGACTCGAAAGAGAGTGATCAGTGAACCGGGTAGCAGCGCTACAAATGACCAGTGGGGGAAACCTCGAGGCCAACTTGCAGCAGGCAGCGGAATTGATAGACCGTGCGGTCAAACAGGGGGCTAAATTACTGGTGCTTCCCGAATATTTTGCCTACCACGGTTGCCGAGATGTAGCAGCTATTGCTGAGAAAGAGCAGTCTCCAGCTGGCCCCGCTCGGGCGTTTCTGTCAGAGCAGGCTAAGCTTCATCAAATATGGATTGTGGGTGGGACTATTCCCGTTGCGCAGTCTTCAGACTCAGCACATTTAGTCCCCACCCCTCATAATAGTCGCGCGATGGCCAGCTGTTTTGTGGTCGACGACAAAGGCACTGAAGTGGCCTGTTACCAAAAAATGCACTTGTTTGATGTACAGGTGGATGATGCCAAGGGGAGTTATCGCGAGTCTGATGATTACTGTCACGGTGATCAACCCGTGGTGGTGGATACGCCATTTGGCAGGCTGGGTTTAAGTATTTGTTATGACCTGCGTTTTCCTGAGCTATACCGATACCTCGCTGACCAAGGCGCAGAGTTAATTGTGGTGCCCTCTGCTTTTACTGCAAAAACGGGTGAGGCTCACTGGCAGTTACTGTTGCGAGCTAGGGCGGTAGAAAACCTTAGCTATGTGATTGGTGCGAATATGGGTGACCGCTCCCATCCAAAACAGCCCGCTTGGGGTGGCTCCGCTATCGTGGACCCTTGGGGTAATGTTCTCTCCGAACTGAAGGATGGACAGGGTCTCGCGATTGCTGACGTTGACCTAGATTATCTAAAAAAACTACGTCAAAAAATGCCTGTGCATGAACATCGCCGATTTAGTGTGGTCAAACCCTCACACTAACTTTTTGGGTCAATCCTTAGGTCAAATTATGAATCATCGAATTTCCTCGATACTCTTTGTGCTGCTTGTGATGTTGGCTGGCTCTGTAGCGGCAGTAGAAAGCTCCCAATCCAAGATGACCATTGAGCAGGCGCAGCAATTGATTGCCGAAAGTCGTGACTTGGATACCATTCCTAAAGAGGTTTGGAAGCAAGTTCTCACCCCTAAACAGTTTAATATTCTCTGGGAAAAAGGGACTGAACAATCATTCACCGGTAGTCTTCTCAGCAATAAGCAAAAAGGCACTTACGTTACTGCTGGGTGTCGGTTGCCGGTTTTTCACTCCAGCCAAAAATATAAATCTGGTACGGGTTGGCCCAGTTTTTGGGAAATGCATAAGCCAGAGAATATTGCTCTGGAAGATGACTGGTCATGGATGGGTAAGCGCACGGAAGTCGTCTCCGCTTGTGGTGAGCACCTAGGGCATGTGTTTGAGGACGGCCCGCGGCCTACAGGGCTCCGCTATTGCATTAACTCTGAGGCGTTGCTGTTTATTCCCGACGAGCAAGAGTAGCTCTTCTGGTTGTCTCAAGGGCAAGCCGTTAGGGGTGGAATCTGCCCCTAAATCCATATAATATCCCGGCCTGCCAGCTCTTACACCTCGTATTATTGGGGGTGCACTTGAGTAAAACCCCTTAAAAAGGTAAGTCATATGACCACAGAATTTGAATGTACTTCTTTCGACGAGCTTGTCCTTATCATTAAAGATATCGAGTTTAAATATTCAGAATGCAAGGTGATGTCAGAAAGAGAAAGTAAAAGATTTCCAAATGTAGAGCTGATTCTTAAATCACCCTGCGGCCATTTTGCAGAAGTGCTTGTATCTTCCCACGATTCAGAAGTTGGTAAGAGCAATATTGTTCGCGGCGAATACGATGGTTTGCTCATTGAAGAAGATGTTGCCCTGAGTCTGGCAAAGCTGGCGAATGCCTACTAGTAAGGCTTTACTTGGTTTCTCTATAGTCTCACCCCTTCCTTTATTATTCCTGTCGTGGAAATCCTGAGTTTCTCAGGGCTGGGTGAGCTGTGACGGTTATTAAAACAAGTAACCTTGATACCAGCATCATGTGATACCAAAACAAATAGCTCGCCACTAAACTGGATTCGTAGAACTAACTACACTACTGTAATAGCCCAGCTATTTAGATTCAGCGGTAGGTCGTGGAGGTTGTATGGCATCTCAGGTTAAAAGCCTATGTTTTCTACTTGTCCTGTTATCTCTGACATTTGTTGGCGCAGCCTTTGCTGTCGATATAGATAGCTCACCACTTCTTCAGAAAGAACCATCAAATGCAGTTCTCCTGCTGATTATCTTTGTCAGTATGGCACTGGTTATCTCCTTTCTGTGTTCCGTCGCTGAAACCGTACTGTTGAGTATTACCCCTTCTTATATCGAAGGCTTGAGAGAAAAAAATCCTGAGCAAGCGAAACAGCTAAAGTTACTGCGTCAGGAAAAAATAGACCGCTCTCTCGCCGCCATACTAACCATGAATACCGTCGCCCATACCGTGGGGGCCATTGAAGCAGGTGCACAATCAGCGGCTATATTTGGTAGTGCCTGGGTTGGGGTTTTTTCAGGCATCATGACCTTGATGATCCTTTTTCTTTCAGAAATCATCCCCAAGACCCTGGGTGCCGTCTATTGGAGAAAACTGGTTGGGGTGACCATGTGGTATATACGAATCCTAATTGTGTTTCTGTACCCCTTGGTAAGAGCTTCAGAGGGAGTTACCAAGCTCATTACTCGTGGAAAAAATGTGCATCAGTTTAGTCGTGATGAGTTTTTGGCCATGGTGGGGTTTGGGCGTAAGGAGGGTGAAATTGATGAACATGAATCTAAAATTATTCAAAATCTGTTTCGGTTTCGGTCCTTAAAAGTGACCGACATTATGACGCCGCGTATCGTCATTACAGCACTCTCTCAGGACATGTTGGCAACGGAAGCTCAGCAGGCACTGCGTCACTGCCCCTTTTCCCGTTTACCGCTATATGGAGAGAATATCGACGATATCACGGGTTTCGCACTAAAAGATAAAATCATGCTGTATCAGCCCTCAGGAGGGGAAGAGGTCACACTTGAATCGTACAAACGAAAAATTCATGCCGTTCCCGACTCCATGTTACTGCCAAAGCTATTAGATTTTTTTCTCAATAATCGACAACAGATTGCCATTATTGTAGACGAATATGGTGGTGTGAAAGGGCTGGTCACCCTTGAGGATGTCATCGAAACATTATTGGGAATGGATATCGTGGATGAAACCGATAACGTGGCCGATATGCAAGCGTTGGCAAGGCAGCAATGGACAAAACGTGCCGAAGAACTTGGCTTTGAATTACCTGATGAATTATTAGAGCCGGATGGGGGTGGTAGAAAGGAGGACGGAAGAAAAGAGGGCAATGAAAAATAATTGAAAATTCCTTTGAGTCGATACCTGGATACTAATTTCTAACGCAACACCTAAAATCTCACTTGATAAGTCCCAAAAAGGGACCTATAGTTCCCAGATTGGGACCTCGCGGCTTGATGGTAGGGATTGAACAGTATGAAGATGCATAGCTCCAGTATTGGTGACGCCTTATTTACCAAAACCCAGCAACGGGTATTGGGTTTACTTTATGGTAAGCCGGAACAGAGTTATTACTTGAACGAAATTGTTCGGCTTGCGGGTGTTGGCAAGGGTGCGGTGAGTAGAGAGTTGTTGAAGTTAGTGGAAGCAGACTTATTAACTATTGTCCGGCAGGGCAATCAAAATCATTATCAGGCAAATGAGAAAAATCCGATATTTGTTGAATTAAAGAAAATTGTTCAAAAAACCTTTGGTGTGACGGATATTATAAAGGGAGCATTATCCCCCCTGTTATCTGGTTTGGAGCAGGCATTTATTTATGGCTCGGTAGCGAAGGGTTCTGAGCATATGGGTAGTGATATTGACCTGATGTTGGTGGGTGATGATTTGAATTACGGGGAGGTGATGGCGTTACTGGATAGTGCGGAAGAGCAATTAGGCAGAACGATTAATCCTACGTTATTTTCACCACTAGATTTTGCTATGCGACTAGGTGCCAAGCAAAGCTTTTTAACCCGAGTAATGAAGCAACCTAAGTTGTGGTTGAAGGAGTCCTAAATCAAGGAGGATATGGGCTATGAAAATTAAGGCGTTAGAGAATCTTGTCAAAATTAATAAGCTCAACACTGAGCCGCCGGATCAAACAGAATTTAATGGTATGGTTTCGGCGGCAACCCTTAAGTTACAGGACATAGTCCTGCCGGGGTTGTCAGTGGATAGTCAGTTCTCATTGGCCTATGGCGCGGCTCATGCATTGTCCTTGGCTGCTTTGCGTTGGCACGGTTACCGGTCAGATGCGCGTTACCTTGTGTTTCAATGTTTAGAGCATACGTTGGGTTTAGAAAAATCTAAGTGGAGAGTGCTGGATAAATGTCATCAGTGTCGTAACTTGGCTGAATATGAAGGACACCTAGACGTTGATATTCAATTGCTGAAAGAGCTGGTCAGTATCTCCAATGAGCTATTAGTGTTAGTGAAGGATTTGGCACCGGTAGCTCAGAATTAATAATGGGGGGCTTAACAAGTATATTTTTCTGATCTTTGTCATTTAAATGCACAAGCTTACCGATGATAAGGGTGCCCGGCATTAATAGTCCCTGCGCGGTATATTTGCTCCACTAATAAAATGCGCACTAATGGGTGGGGCAGGGTCAGAGCAGATAAGGACCATTTGCTGTTGGCACGTTTCAGGCATTCGGGAGCCAGGCCATCGGGGCCGCCCACCAGTAAGCTGAAATTGTCACCAGAGAGTTGCCACTGTTGCAGATTTTTGGCCAGTTGTTCGGTACTCCAGGGCTTGCCCAGTACATCCAGCGCGATTACATGGTCTTGTTCGCCAATAGCTTTGAGCATGGCTTCGCCTTCGCGGGCAATGGCGCGGTTAATATCCGCACCTTTCCCCCGCTGACCCAGTGGTAATTCAACAATGTCTAGGTTGAGTTCAGAGGGAAGGCGTTTCAGGTATTCGTTGCAGCCAGCATTAACCCAGTCGGGCATTTTAGTCCCGATGGCAATGATTCTTAGTCGCACGGGGGCTTACCCTTCCTAAAGGTCTTTACTACCAGCATTGAGGTCGCTGGGACGAACGGACCATAGCTTTTCCAGTTCATAAAATTCACGAGTGGTGGGTAGCATAACGTGGACCACGATGTCGCCATAATCCACTAGAACCCATTCGCCCGTTTCCATGCCCTCAATACCTATTGGGCGGAAATCAGCTTTTTTGCCATCGTCCATCACGTTGTTGGCGAGGCCTTTGACCTGCCGGTTTGAGGTGCCTGTGGCGACGATGATGGTGTCCATGACGTCGGTAAGGTCACTGACATCGAGTGTGACGATATCTTTACCTTTAACATCTTCAAGTGCTTTAACCACGATGTCTTCTAGATTTTTACTCATTGAATAGCCTGTTGTGTTTGTCTTTTTAGTCTGAATACAGCTGATGCTGCCTAATGTAATCAATAACCTTGTCGGGTACCAGATAGCGAATGGATTCCCCTCGCTGTAGTGCCTGACGAATACCTGTTGCCGATACGGGTAACAGTGTTAGTTCTCTAATTAGTATCTTACCTGCAGGTTGCCCCTGCAATTGTTCTTTATCGGTGACACGGTGCGCATGGATAAACTCCAGTACTTCTCCACCTTGGGGGAGATGCCATCCTGGCCTTGCTGCCGCGACAATATGGGCGAGGTCAGTTAATTCACGCCAGCGGTGCCACTGGTTGAGATTGACCAGCGAGTCCATACCGATACAGAGGCACAGGGGTGTTTCAGCACCTATTTCGGCACGAATCTCTGCCAGTGTATCCAGCGTATAAGAGAGGCCTTCACGGCGTAACTCTCTGTCGTCGGCCACCAATCCTGGTTCATTCTCCAGTGCGAGCTTTAGCATCGCTAGGCGATGCTTAGCGGTAGCCTCGGGTTGTATCCTGTGTGGTGGATTGGCATTGGGAATCAGTCGAATTTCACTGAGTCCGAGTATCTTTCTCAGCTCCACCGATGTTCTGAGGTGGCCAATATGCACTGGATCAAAGGTGCCTCCAAATATGCCAACCCCTTTTGAATAATCAGTCTTCAGTGACATGTTTGGCCAGTTTGTACTGAAGAATCATGTCCTAATTTCGCCATGGCCAAATACGATCCATTTTTGTGAAGTGAGCCCTTCCAGTCCCACGGGGCCACGGGCGTGGATTTTGTCGGTGGAAATCCCAATCTCCGCACCCAGTCCGTATTCAAAACCATCGGCAAACCGGGTAGAGGCATTGTGCATCACTGAGCTTGAGTCCACTTCCGCGATAAAACGACGGCTTCTTGTTTCATCATTGGTGACGATAGCTTCAGTATGTTGCGAGCTGTATTGGGCAATATGTGCTATCGCTTCATCCATATCTGCTACGATTTTGATAGAGAGAATAGGTGCAAGATATTCAGTGCCCCAGTCTTCTTCAGTGGCAGCGGCGCAGTTGATGATCTCGCGGGTTTTTTCACAACCTCTTAATTCTACACCTTCTGCTTCATAGGCCTTGGCCAGACGGGGCAGAATTTCTGCAGCAACCCCTTCGGCCACCAACAGGGTCTCCATGGCATTGCAGACACCATAACGGTGGGTTTTGGCATTGAAGGCAATATTGAATGCCATATCCAGGTCGGCCTTGTCATCAATGTAGACATGACAAATACCATCCAAATGTTTAATGACGGGGATGCGGGCATCATGACTGATGCGCTCAATGAGGCCCTTGCCGCCACGGGGCACAATTACATCCACGTATTCGGACAGAGTGATTAACTCCCCCACGGCAGCGCGATCGGTGGTTTCAACCACCTGTACCGATGCCTCGGGTAGCCCGGTAGCTGTCAGTCCTTGCTTAATACAGTCGGCGATAGCCTGGTTTGAAAGAATGGCTTCGCTACCACCACGTAGGATGGTGGCATTACCCGATTTTAGGCACAGGCTTGCTGCATCGATGGTCACGTTGGGCCGCGACTCATAAATAATGCCAACCACGCCGAGGGGAACCCGCATTTTACCCAGCTCAATACCACTGGGTCGTTTGGCCAAGTCAGTAATTTCACCAATGGGGTCAGGCAGCTCGGCCACCTGATGTAAACCTTCTATCATGGCATCGACCCGGGCGTTATTCAGCTCAAGTCGATCCAGTAGTGCGGCATCAAGTCCCTTAGCTTGGCCATTTTTTAAATCAATGGCATTGGCCGCGAGCACCTTTTCACGGTTGGTGTTCAGGGCATCAGCAATAGCCAACAGAGCAGCATTTTTGGCTTCGCTACCGGCAGCAGCAATAACTCGTGACGCAGCACGGGCTTGCTGACCCAATGTTTGCATGTATGACTTGATATCCATGAGATCCAACGTGTTCAAATTCTGAAACAGGGCATTATATCGCCGAGTGATACATAAGTCCTGAATGACCGTTGATCAGGGTTGTAATTACCCGTGAATGACACTTTTTTTCCATATGAGGCTCTTTTTCCCCACCTACAGTTGATTGTTGGCCTGCTGTGCTTACCGAGAGTTCATGGGTGTCAAAAGCTTGGATTTTGGCACGAGTACTGATTTGTTGTTCAGGTGGTCACCGCGGTAAGGCGTGGGTCGTGGCTTATGATGGTTCGGTGGTCGTGGGCGGTAGTAGCGTCGCCCACGATAAGGATAGTGTGAGCGGTAGTATTCCTCTCTATAAATCAGAGGTGGAGCGAGCTGTTGTCTGGCCAGTGCCAGTTTTTCTTGAGCTTGGCGGATCTTGTCTCTTTCCAAGCGGTCCTGCTTAAGACGGTCGCTCACCTGTGACATCTGTTCTATTCTTGCTGCTGATTCAGCGGAGGCTTGTTCGGTATCACTGCTATTTTTGATGTCCAGTATTTCTATCAGCACACTATTTTCCACAGGTTCATCACTGTAGGTAATAGTGCCGTCGGCATTGACAGACTTGTAGACTGTTTGCCCCTGTGCCGCAGCGGCTATCAGGGTCAACAATATAATGATTAGCCGCACACCTTTCCTCCGTCGAGGCTATGATGGTTAGCTTCTTTGACACTATAGCAGCTGCAAAGTTGTTGTGACGGGGTGGTGCCTACCAAGTTGTCGTTTTTTGTATTTTAATGCCATCTGTTGCGAATTGTTTCTATCCATGGGTCTGTGTTTAGTGCTTTGACTTTAAAGAGACAGGCCGGGTTAGGCGTTTTTTGTATGCAGCTCAAAGTATAATTTGAGCCTTGATAGTATTTTAGGGTGGCTGTTCTTTCGGTATTTTCTTTCGTTTGGGCTAATATTTTCTGAGTTATTCCTATCCCGGTTAATTTGGCGGCAGACTCCTTTCTGGTCCAGTTTTGATAAAACCAAATTGCTTTATGTTTATCCGGTAGTTGACTAAATTCTTCCATTTCTTGAGGGTGGAAGAATTGGTTCACAAGTCGTTGGAGATTCCTTTCTTTGTGTTGTTCAACGTCAAGCCCTATTGCGTAGCCGCTAAAGCCTACAGCAATTGAGTTTTCGCTGTGAGAAATACTACAAAATAAACTGGGCCTAATAATTTTAGGTTGGCCAGATTTTAGAGGTTTTATTTTACAGTGATTCCCGGTTTGGAGGAAAACACCCTGCGACAGTAAAAAACGTGCAATAATAAATTGTTGTTGCCGTTTTTTACTTCTCATTTTATCAAAGCGGACTTTGTCCCCACTGCTTAAATTATTCAGGCTTGCATCAAGAAAATTGTTCGATATTTCAGTGAAGTTTTCCAGCAAATAGACGGAGGATTTGATGTTTGGTGATTTATTCAATTCGGACAACGGTACCCTTTAATGCAACGCCAGCCATAATGGCTCCAGCGTGACATTCGTACTTAGTCGTACTACTCAGTTCATTTTTTTTGTAAAAGCTTCTAATGTTGATAACTGCGTTCCCACCTTCAGTTACAGCTCTTTTCTGTAGGGTTAATAACGCAGATAAAAGTGCCCAGTCACAAGATTTATGGTCGGACTTTCCAGCGGCATTGGTCTTTCTGTTAGAGGTGAAGTCACCCAATTGTTTTGTGATTTTACCATCACTGGTATCGCCAAAATATAGTTTAATATTACTATCAAGGCGCCCATTGAATGCAGCTGAGATTAACGCATCCTGTATTGAGAATAGATGCTTGGTGTCCCTCGCCTGAGCTGGCAAGCTGGCGATCAGCAATAATAGTATCAGGGTGATTTTTTGTGTCATTGCAAGGCTCGAAATTATTTGTAATATTTCATAGTGACGCTGGTGCTGGTAATATTACGCGAATCAGTATGCAGTCTTCCAGTTATAATTCCGCCTATTGTGTCTCCGGCAATAATAATTAATCAGGACGTTTCGATGGCAGTTTCTTTTTCAGTATCGGAATGGTCTGGATGGCGGTCGGGTTTACCTGAAAGCTATAGGGAGGATTTGGTCGGGCTTACCGTGTCTGAGGTTCCCGATGTAGGGGCGATTCCTCCGATATTGCGCCGGCGGCTCAATATGCTGGGGCGTGCATGTGCCAGTGAGGTGCTGAAACATATACCTGCTGATACGGATATACCGATTGTCTATTGTTCTCAGCATGGTGATATTGAACGAACTTTACATGTGCTGGAATCTCTGGTTGCCAAGGAGGCCGTGTCTCCGGTGCATTTCAGCCTGGCTGTTCACAATGCAATATGCGGGGTGATTTCTATACAGGCTGGCAACAGGGCTAGTGTTAGTGCGCTTTCTGCGGGCCAGCAAGGGTTGGTTCCGGTATTATTGGAAGCAATTGGTATGCTTGTGCCGGGAGTGAATAGAGTTCTCTGTGTCATCTGTGATGTCCCTCTTCCTGAAATTTACCGTGATGAGAGTAGCCAGCCTCAGGTTCCCTATGCTGTTTCATTTGTTGTTACTTCCGGAGATGGTATAAAGCTGGATCTTTTGCAGTTGGCAGAGGGCGAGAGTATGTCTAATTTTAGATCGCCAGTGGATCTGATTGAATTTCTTGGTTCAGATAAAAGTGAGTTTGATCTATACCATAATGGATGTATGTGGAGACTGGCTCGCCAGTAGAGTTGATGTTGAAAGTAATGAACTACTATTGGCGGCTTATAGCAACGGCGATAGCCTTCATACTTTTTGGTATTGGAGGCATTTTTGTGCCTCTACTGGCGACGCCTGTCCTTTATTTACTTCCAGGTAATAAAAGATTACGGCAGGTAGGTGCGCGCAAACTCATCCATATCGTATTCAAGGCGTATATTCATATGATGCGTGCTATGGGTATCTTAACCTGGGATGTACAGGGCTTAGAGAAGCTACAGCGCCCGGGAATACTCGTGTTGGCTAACCATCCCACCCTGTTGGATGTGGTGTTTCTCGTGGCCTTTGTACCTAATGCAAATTGTATCGTGAAGAGTAGGTTGATGCAGAACCCTGCGATGAAAGGGTTTGTTACTATCACCGGCTATATCACCAATGATAACGGAGAGACTTTGGTGGAAAAAGCATGCTGTTCAATGGATAGTGGTAGTGCCCTGATTATCTTTCCTGAAGGCACAAGGACTACACCAGGGTCGGAGTTAAGTTTTCAGCGTGGCGCCGCCAATATCATTGTGCGGGGAAAGGTGAAGCCAACCCCGGTCGTTATTAATTGCCAGCCTGAAACTTTAAGCAAGCATCAAAAGTGGTATCATATTCCCGATCGAAAGTTCCACTTGTCGTTCTGTGTGCTGGATGACATGGAGGTGGAGAAATATATGGAAATGAATGCTAGCGTGGCTGCTCGTCAGTTGACTCGCTACTTAGAAGACACTTATACACAGGAAGTCATGTTGGATGAGCGCAGAAGCATTTGAACTTGAGCTGAAAGAGCTGATTATCAAGACTCTTGAGCTCGAAGATATTACACCAGAGGATATTGTCAGCACTGAACCTTTGTTTAATGATGGGCTCTGTTTGGATTCTATTGATGCCTTGGAGCTAGGGGTTGCGTTGCAGAAGCTCTATGGTATCAAGCTGGATGCTGAATCAGATGAGACTAAAAAGCATTTTTTCAGTGTGTCCAGCCTTGCTTTACTGGTTGCTGGAAAGCAAAAAGATAGGATCCTAAACAATGAAAACTAGAGAGGCTGTTTACCTTAAGGTTGTCGAGATCCTGTCAGATTTATTCGAGGTAGATGTAACAGACATCAGTGAAAGTTCTCGGCTCTATGATGATCTTGATATAGATAGTATTGATGCCATTGACCTGGTTGTTGAGCTTAAGTCTTATGCCGGCAAGAAGATCGGGCCCGATGACTTCAAGTCAGTACGCTCTGTAGGTGATGTCGTCAACGCCGTCTGCGAATTGTTGGGGAATGAATAAGCTCGGGATGCTGAAGATTGTCACGGGTATGCTATTTCTACTCTATCCATTCTTGATTTACCTAGGGCTGAAAGAGTTTCAGCCGCGTACGTTGGCAGTCATGCTCTTGCTGGTTTCGGTACTGCGTTTTACAGCATGGAAAAGTGATGAGAGCATGCCGTCCTATTGGATAGTCGCTGTAGTGTTGGTAGTAATATTGACCTTTGTTACTAATACAAAATTTGGTGTTTACCTTTACCCCGTTCTGATTAATCTGGCTCTGTTCTTTTTCTTCTTCTTAAGCCTTTTTCATCCACCAACAGTCATAGAAAAAATTGCCCGGCGGCACAGACCTGAACTTCCTCCCCATGCAGTTGTTTACACCAGGAAAGTAACCTGGGCCTGGTGTCTGTTCTTTATTTTTAATGGTGGTATGTCAGTGCTGAGCTTATTGGTATCCGATCAGTGGTGGTTATTGTATAACGGGCTTATATCATATTGCCTAATAGGTGCTTTTTGGGGAGGCGAATATATGATTAGAGTCATGGTGATGAGGCAGTATGATACTTAGATCATTACCACTGGATCTTAGCGGGGAAGTTTTTCCTGATGATCACTCTGTCGCTCAACAACTAGATGGACGAGATGTTAGTTGGCGAGATATCCGGGGTCGCCTTGATTTCTGGTTGAAGAAGCTAGAAGAAATTCCATCAATAAAAGTTGCAGTATTTCACAGTGATAGCGTTGAGTTCCTGTCAATTATTTTAAGCCTTTGGCACCTAAAAAAAATCCCAGTTGTGCCTGTTAATACATTAGATGAGACGCTATGTTCGGTTAAAAAACATACAGCTGCATTTGTTGGCGAGTTTGATTTGGTTGCTGAGGTGAAGTCTGATAGTGACAAACCGTTGGATTTTGATTCGACGGATGATATGGCGTTAATTATATTCACATCGGGTTCTTCTGGTACTCCGAGCGCTATTGGAAAAACATTTGAGCAAATTAATGCGGAACTAGAAATTATTGAGAGGCAATGGGGTTCGGTTGTCCGAAGTGCGTTAACGGTGGGCACCGTATCTCATCACCATATGTACGGGCTTCCTTTCTGCTTGTTGTGGCCATTGGTTTCTGGTCGGCCATTCCTCTGTCGTGAATTAATATATTTTGAGCAACTTCTAAAACTAAAGAATAAAAAAATAAATATTATTACTAGTCCTGCACACTTAGAGAATCTCCCGGAACTTATGGACTGGAAACAGTTAAATGGCAGAGTAAGTGCTATATTTTCCGCGGGCTCACCTCTTGCCATGGAGGCGGCAAGAAATGTAAAAGAAAAAATGAGTATTGCAGTGAGCGAGGTTTATGGGAGTACTGAAACAGGTGCGGTTGCATGGCGGGAAAGGGATGCTGAAGAGTTCTGGAGACCTCTTTGCGGTATAGAGGTGAAATCTGTACAGGGTCGTTTGGCCATTAAATCTCCGGCTGCGATAAAAAATGAGTGGCTGGTCAGTGAAGATACCTGTGAAATTGTCGAGGAACAGAGATTTACGCTTAAAGGGCGAGCAGATCGAATTATGAAGGTTGGTGGTAAGCGTGTCTCTGCTTCCGCTATTGAGCGGCAGTTAGAAGAGCATTCCTGGGTTGAGAAAGCGTGTGTCGTGCTATTGCCGCAGCACAAATATCGAGTTGGTGCAGTGATACAGCTGACAGCGATTGGGCATGAAAAGTTAGTGGACCTTGGGAAATTTGCGGTTCAAAAACAAATTTCGACGATACTTTCTGCTAATGTCGAAAAGGTTGCATGGCCCCGTTATTGGCGATTTGTTTCACAGTTACCTCTCAATGCACAAGGTAAAATAACTGCTGAGCAGCTGAAGGCACAGTTTCATGATCGAGATCGTCCCCGGTTTCCTCAGGTTGTTGAATCACTGGCGGGTGAAACGGCTTGTGAGCAGATTGTTGACTTTGTGGTTCCCTCGGATCTTCTGTACCTAGAGGGACATTTCCCCGGTAGACCTATATTGCCTGGTGTCGTACAAGTGAGCTGGGCAATTCACTACGGGAGAGAGCTGATGGGGGAACCGGGAAACTTTGTGGGACTAGAAGGACTCAAGTTCCAGCGGGTGATCAGACCCAGGCAGGATATTCAGCTTAGATTGCAATGGAGTGCGCAGAAATCAAAATTGACTTTTAGCTATACCAGTGAGGAGTACACCCATTCAAGTGGGCGCATCGTTTTTTCTGGAGCATAAATAATTGATGGAATCAATCAGGCTTTGTGTGATTATCCCGGTGTATAACCACCCTGAGTATTTGGCTCGGTTGGTAAATAGACTGCATGAATATGAGCTTCCGGTCATTCTTATTGATGATGGTAGCGAGAGCACTTGTCAGCTATTAATGGCCCGTCTCGCCAATGAATTCGAGAATGTTCAGCTTGCAGTTCATCATCATAATAAAGGAAAGGGTGCGGCGATAAAGAGTGGCTTACATTTTGCGGAGCAACTGGGATATACACATGCATTACAGGTAGATGCTGATGGACAGCATGATTTGAATGATATTCCCAAGTTTAAAGAGGCCGTATTTCGCCACCCTGATGCGTTAATTACAGGTTACCCGGAGTACGATGATACAGTCCCAAAACTTCGCTATTACGGTCGCTATGGCTCACATATCTGGGTTTGGATAAATACGCTTTCTACATTAATTATCGATTCAATGTGTGGTTACAGGATTTACCCTGTGGTTACCAGCAACCAGTTGCTTGCTCAAGAAATAATGGGTGATCGTATGGACTTTGATGGTGAGTTTATTGTTCGGTGGTGCTGGTCAGGGCAGCCTTTAGAGCAGATTCAAACAAGAGTAGTTTATCCAGATAATGGGGTTTCACATTTCCACCTGTTCAATGATAACAAGCTAATTTCTTGGATGCATATGCGTCTTTTCTTTGGGATGTTACAGCGCATGCCTAAATTACTGTTACGAAAATGGCAAAAAAAATGAGTCAGTCACGGCACTGGGCTTATATTTCAGAAACAGGTACTACCATTGGTATGCATATTTTAATTTTTGCATACCAGATTGGCGGTCCTTGGCTATTTAAAATATTTTTATTTCCTGTGGTTGGTTTTTATTTTTTACTACGTAGTGATTCGCGAAAAGCTTCACGAGAATATCTTGTGCGTGTACGCAAAAAAACTTCTAGTCTACCGCCTGTGAGCTGGAGGCTGAGCTTTGCTCATTTTTGGAATTTTTCTCTGGCTATAATTGACAAGTTTTCTATCTGGATAGATAAACTGTCGCCAGATGATGTGATCATACACAATATTGAGCTTATCGATGAGTTGGTGTCGCGAGGACAAGGTGGAATATTTGCGATTTCCCATCTGGGTAATTTTGAAGTGCTCAGTGCACTGTCAGAGCACCACAAAGGTGTAAAGTTAACAGTATTACACCATACCAAGCATGCTGAAAAATTTAATCGTGTATTGAAAAAGTACATAATGGAGAGCAATGTTGAACTACTTCAGGTGACGGATTTAGATGTATCATTGGCCATGACCTTAAGCGAAAAAATTGATCGAGGTGAGTTTATTGCCATCGCTTCTGACCGTGTACCTCTTAATAATTCTAAGGCGACAGTCACTTGTGACTTTCTTGGGGGGATGGCTGAATTTCCAAAGGGGGCCTATATATTGGCTTATATTCTTGCCTCGCCGATACTGATGCTGATTTGTATTAAAGAGAGAAATAGCCATAACGTCTATATCGAATCGCTGTCTGAGTCTGGAAAGGTGCCCAAAGCCCAACGCTCTTCCTTTATTTCAGTTACGGCACAAATATTTGCCACGCGATTGGAATACTACGTGTGTAAGGCGCCTTTACAGTGGTTCAATTTTTATGATTTTTGGTATCGAGATATTGATATGGATGAGTAAGAGATATGACTAAAAAAACTCCTCTTATAGCGGAAGTGGATATCGAAATTCCTTTTCATGATGTGGATGCTGCTGACATTGTTTGGCACGGGCATTATGTCAAATATATTGAGATTGCTCGTTGTAAGCTGTTGGATCTGATTGAGTACAACTACCCTCAAATGAAAGCATCCGGGTATTTGTGGCCGGTTATCGATATACGTATTCAATATGTACGCCCGGCCGTTTTTCAGCAAGTGATACGTGTCGTTGCAACGTTAATTGAATGGGAGCATCGCTTAAAAATAAAATATCAAATTCTTGATGTCGAGTCGGGTCAACGATTGACCAAGGGATACAGTGTTCAGGTTGCAGTCGAGGCGGAAACGGGTGAGATGTTGTTGGCATCACCCGATGTACTGCAAAAGAAGTTTGGTGTAGAGGGGTTGTGACGCGGTGATGGCTAAAAAAATTATATTAATAGCTTCGCTGCTCATTTGTGTTCATGTTATGGCTGGTAACGGTTTGCAGGCAGAAGTTGCCAGTAGGGTGCAAGCGGTTAAAAGCCTCTCCGGTAGTTTTAAGCAACAACGCTCAATTTCAGTCTTGCCCTTGTTGTTACTATCAGAAGGTTCTTTCGAGTATACCCGTGCGAACGGCATGATATGGCAAACAATGGCGCCCGTGGAGTCAATCGTCACTATTACTTCTTCTGGTATTGATGTAGGTGATGGTTCGTCTCAAACAGTGGGTTCAGCGCATGTTGCCGCGGCACTCTTGGGGGTTTTTTCTGGGAGGTTCGACTTGCTGAAAGAACAGTTTACGATTGATGCCAAGGGTGATGCGGCTGAGTGGCAGCTGGAGTTGAGACCTAAATCAGCGCTTGTGGCAGAGCAAATAGTGTCCATATCCATCAGTGGTCGACAAGCTATAGATACGGTGGTTGTTTCTGAGGCCAATGGAGACACTTCATCCATTTCTTTAGTAACAGAGACTATAACAACCGATAAGTGAACCTCTGAAGGTGAAATCAAAAAAGAGTTATATGCAAACGGGAAGGTTTTCATGGGTTGCTTTCGTATGGATCGTGATACTGATAACTTGCACCACTTACAGTTTCATAAAAATTCAGTCAGGGCGCGGTTTTGACAGCAATATCTTCAGTTTAATTCCAGATCAGCTTATCCCTGTAGCCAACCCAATAGTAAGAGAGCAGTTACGGCAACAGGCAGAGCGGCATTTTATTATCCTGGTAAAAGGAAGAGATCAAGCCTCTGGTTTGATGCTAGCAAAAAAACTGAAAAAAAGTCTTTCCACGGTAAATGATATCTCTCTTGATACAGTTGATGCCCAGTTAGAAGCATCTATACGGACGTTCTTTAAACCGTTTCGCCACCAGTTATTGTCTGTCAGGATGCGCAATATTTTAACAAACTCTTCTGTTGAAGAAATTGTTCTCCAGAGTTTGGAAGAGCTCTATAGCCCGATCCGCCCCTACTCGTTATATGGCTATGATGAAGACCCTTTTAACCTGGGAGGGCAATGGTTACAAGCAAATTTCACGGGTAAGCAGCGTGTAAGCACAACAGAAATCCCCTCGATTAAGGACGATGAAGGTAACTGGTACTTGGTGAGTGCCCAGTTGAAGCGAAGTCCATACGATCTTGGTCTTCAGCTACGATTAAGTAGCGCTCTTAGCTTATACCGACAGCATCATCCATCAGCGGAATTACTTACATCTGGATTGATATTCCACGCTATTGAGGGTAGCCAGATTGCGCAAAAAGAGGTGTCAACAGTTGGTCTGGGGTCGCTGTTGGCGATAATAGTGCTGGTGGTCAGTGTTTTCCGATCAATACAAAGCCTGTTATTTATGTTGTGTGTCTTGGGTTGTAGCACAGTGGTGGCCTTGTCTTCTACCTGGCTAGTGTTTGGTCAGGTACATATAGTCACCCTTGCATTTGGGTCTACCCTTCTAGGGCTTGCCGCTGATTATTGTTTTCACTTTTTGGTGAAAATGCGAGCCTTGGGTCATGCTAAAAAAACACGAAAAATATTATTCAAAGGGCTTTTGGTGAGTGCTGTATCGAGTATTTTGGCTTATCTAGCTCAGATGTTTTCCCCATTCCCGGGGTTGCAGCAGTTTGCTATTTTTGTCTCATCTGGGTTGGCAGCTGCTTGTGTTACGGTGTTGTTGCTGGGCGGGGCCTTGCCAACTACAGTGCCAAATCCAGTGCCACTCGGTGTTGCCTATAATAGATTTTTCAAACCACTGTATTTAAAAATTGTTCATTTCAGGTGTAGCGTGTTATTGGCCTTGTTGTTATTTGTCATCATTGCAGTGCATACGGTGATACAGCGAGGTGCCAATGATGATGTACGTTTGTTAAATACATCGGGTAAACAACTGCTGTCTACCGAAAAAAGAGTTAGAGCTTTACTAGGTAGCCATAGTGTTCAGCGATATTTTCTCATTGAAGGAAAGTCACGGGAAGGTGTTCTCCAGAAAGCAGAAGTTTTGGATGATGTATTTGGGCGCCGCTCTGAACAATCTTCTGGTGGTATGCTGATATCGTCTGCCGCTGTCATTCCCTCCATCCTGCGCCAGAAAAGTGATTACAGATTGATTAAAGAGAAGATATATTCTAAGCGAGGTGCAGCTGCACTTTTGTGTGAACGTTTAGGTAGCGATTGTGCTTGGCTACAGCCCCCCGCTTCATTTCGTCCAGTAACACTGTCTGAAGAGCTGCCACCTATAGTAAAAATGTTATACCCAATGGAGGCACTGGTTAAACAAAATACAGCGGTCATCTTCTTGAAAGGAGCCACAGAAAAAGATAAGGCTTGGGCTAACGACATACAACTGCCTGGTGTCAGATATATTGATCAGGTTCAAAATCTGAGTGTGATTTTAATGGGCTCCCGTCAACAGGTTAGTTGGTTGTTGGCAGGATTTATGGTTTGTTTGGCGTTAGCCGGTACAATACTTTTTGGCAGCAGGGTTATCGTAATTATAGGTGCTGTGACCATATCTTGTTTGGCGGCTTTATTATTTTCAGCACCGATGGGAGTTACATTATTCCATGTGTTAGCGCTTTTATTGGTGATTGGTATTGCTGTGGATGCGGCAGTTTTTTTTATCACCCCAGGTCTTGATCGAAATACATGGTCGGCATCTTCATTAGCCTGTGTCACGTCAGTGGTGGCATTTGGTTTGTTGTCTTTTAGCGGGGTTCCACTGCTAAATCAGTTTGGTAAAGTGGTCTTTTTTGGCTTAGTAACAGCTTGGTTGGTGATACCTATATTCCACCATTTAGTGACTACTAGTCATGAGAAAAATAAAAGCAAGGGTAAAGTGAGTGGTTGAATCTGTAGA
The DNA here is from genome assembly GCA_018066715.1 of Porticoccus sp. GTDB lineage: Bacteria > Pseudomonadota > Gammaproteobacteria > Pseudomonadales > Porticoccaceae > Porticoccus. Next base: position 43,041 of record JAGPWA010000019.1, read on the forward strand.
GGTTGTCATTATTGGCGCGGGGCCATCGGGCACCATTGCCGCGGCATTGCTACAGCGTAACGGCCATGACGTCGTTGTGTTGGAGCAAAATGAGTTTCCTCGTTTTGCTATCGGTGAAAGTTTGCTGCCATATTGCATGGAGTTTATTGAGCAGGCTGGAATGATGGATGCGGTAACTGCTGCGGGCTTTCAGTTGAAGAATGGCGCTGTATTCGCTGGAAGCGGAATGTTCGAGAGTTTTGATTTTCATGAGAAATTTTCTTC
>JAGPWA010000136.1 GCA_018066715.1 Porticoccus sp.
GATGTCGTTTGGCAGATCGTTGCCGGCGGGAATTTTGTTGTAGCTCATGTCTTCTTTTATCTCGCAGTTGGGGATGGCAGTGGAAATGCTCATCCGTATTTTTTTGAGAACCCATGTCCCAAAGAAGCTAGGCTCCAAAGAACGTATGTTCTAAAAAAAGTCCGGTCGGCGGTTTCCAAGAGAGGCGGAATTATACTGATGGACTCCACTGATTGCCAGTTGCACTTTGGTCGAACCGACGCTGAAGCGCACTGATAGCCTGACAGTGTATGAGTTGACGGGCATCAATACAGTGTTAGCCCGGTCAGTTACAATAACCGCCTCTATTTATCACTCCTCAGGGCTCTATCACCAGTGACTTCATCGCATTCCAGTGTGGGTTCCAGTTCTTTAGTTTGGGATCGTCGTTTGATCGATCGTTACGATCTGTCGGGCCCTCGGTATACGTCATACCCTACAGCCCCCCAATTCCATGAAGAATTTGGTGAGGCAGAGCTGTGTCGTGCCATTGAGCGGAGTAATGCGGCTGGTCGGCCGCTATCACTGTATTTTCATATCCCGTTTTGCAGCACTGTTTGCTACTACTGTGCCTGCAACAAAATTATTACAGCCAACCGTAAGCGGGCGATGCCCTATCTGGAGCGATTGGTCGAAGAAATTGCCATGCAGGGAAAGCTTTTTGATCAATCTAGGCCTGTACACCAGTTGCACTGGGGCGGTGGTACACCCACCTATATCAGTGATGATGAAAAACGCCTACTGATGGCGGCTACTCGTGAAAACTTTAATCTGCTGGATGATGATACGGGTGAATATTCCATCGAAATCCATCCCGGTGACATGGATGTGAGTACGATTAGCTGTTTGAGGGAGTTGGGCTTTAATCGCCTGAGTATGGGTATTCAGGATTTTGATCCCATCGTACAGCAGGCGGTGAATCGTTTTAACTCGGTTGAAGATGTTCGTGCGTTGGTGGATACCGCCAGAGTAGAGGGCTTTCACTCCATCAGTATGGATTTGATTTATGGTTTGCCGCACCAATCCTGGCAGACATTTACCAGCACCTTAGACAGTATTATTGATCTCAACCCCGACCGTTTGTCCGTGTTTAATTACGCCCATATGCCGCACTTGTTCAAAGTGCAAAAGCAGCTGGATGAATTGGCGCTGCCAAGTGCTGAAGAAAAACTGTTGATGATGGAACGGATGACTGAAAAACTGCTCGATGCCGGTTATGTGTATATCGGGATGGATCATTTTGCCAAGCCGGATGATGAGTTGGCCGTGGCCCAGAAATCCGGGGTGTTACAGCGGAACTTCCAGGGTTATTCCACCCATGGAGGTTGTGATCTCGTGGCCTTTGGCGTCTCTTCTATTAGCGCTATCGATAATGTGTTTGCTCAGAATCACAAGCAAATAGATGACTATCAGGGTGCGGTGAATGCGGGTAATCTGCCGGTAGCTCGTGGTTTTGAGCTGAGCGATGATGATCTACTACGGCAGGAAGTAATCAAGCAGTTGATCTGTCACTTTGAGTTGAATTTTGCTGATATCGACGCCCAGTTCTCCATCTGTTTTAAGGAGTATTTTGCTGAGGAGCTGGAGCAATTACAGCCCATGGTGGAAGACGGCCTAGTAGCGGTTGGGGAAGACCAAATTCGTGTCAGTTTGGCAGGACGTTTATTAATACGCCGTATTTGTATGACCTTTGACGCTTATATAAAGCCGTCCTTAAAAAACAAGAGCGCTGAGATTCGCTATTCCAAAATTATTTAGTTTTTTAAAACATCTAAGTAGAACAGTTGAGTTGTCTAGTTGAGTTATTTGGCCATTTGAGTAGAATGGCGACCTCTCGATCTTCCACATAGGAAGTTTGGGATTTTCCTAAGGGGGGGCGTAAGCCTGAGACATCTTCGGATGGACCCTTTGAACCTGATCCGGATAGTACCGGCGTAGGGATAGGGCGCAACAGTATATGATCTAACAGCGTATATTGTTGAAGTAAGTATCGTTCCCTCCTCTCCATATCCGGGTCTCTTTAACCTACGTTAATGAGGCTCAACCGAATGAACACAAGCATTAAGACCAGTTTTCTGGTTTTGACACTTTTAATTTCTCATGGCAGCTTTGCCACAGATGTCGCTGCGCCATTGGCTGACGATACGGTAGAAAAAACCACAGAGTTGGCTACAGAGCCATCCACAGAAGAAGCCATTGAACAGACCACGGAAGGCGCTCTAGAAGAAACTTTCGAAGAAATAGTTGTTACAGCTGATTTCCGAGATGTATCTCTAATGAACACTGGCAGCAGCATCAGCGTTATTGATAGCAAGACTATTGCTCGTCGCGAAGCGCGTCACCTCGAACAAGTACTTAACTTAGTACCCAATGTGAATTATTCCAGTGGTGCGTCGAGAGGCCGGTTTATACAAATCCGAGGCATTGGTGAACGAAGTCAGTTTATCGAACCCTTAAACCCCTCCGTTGGCCTTCTTATTGATGGAATAGATTTCAGTGGCATTGGCGGTGCTGCGACCACATTAGATTTAAAACAAATTGAAATCCTCAGGGGGCCACAGGGCACACTATACGGCGCCAATGCCTTGGCTGGCCTTGTTAACCTGACATCGAATGATCCCACAGAATCATTTGAAGGCAGTGTTGAAACCTCAGTCGCTGAATATGAAACTCGTACCGTAAGTACTGTAATCAGTGGCCCTGTGACCGACAATCTAGGTTATCGCCTTGCAGTTCAGCAGCATAAAAGTGATGGCTATACTGACAACGATTTTCTCAACCGACACGACACCAACAATATAGATGAGGGGGCTGTCCGGGGTAAGCTGAACTGGCAGGTAAATGATGAATTACAGATAAAACTAACCGGCTTTTATGTGGATGCCGACAATGGTTATGATGGGTTTTCTTTGGATAACACCCGTCATACGTTATCGGATCAGCCCGGTCATGACCGCCAGGAATCGACAGCTGTAGGCATTGAAACAACCTGGCAAGCCACGGAACAGTTTGATGTGGTTGGCGTGGTGAGCTATGCCGATAGTAATTTGGAATATAGCTACGATGAAGACTGGAGTTATGAAAATATTTGCTCCGGTGAGCCCTGTGATGGTTGGGCCTACGCCTCCTTTGATAACTACCTACGTGATCGTGAAACTAGCACAGTCGATCTGCGGTTGGTGTCGCGAGAAGAAGGTAAGTTATTTGGCTATACGACTGATTGGCTGATTGGTGTCTATTATCGTGATCAAGAGGAATCGTTATTGCGTGAGTACACCTACGCAGCGAGTGATTTCACCAGTGACTTTGATACTGAAAATCATGCTATTTATGGCCAGCTGGGCAGCCAACTCACTGATAACCTGAAACTGATCACTGGTCTACGATTGGAATACCGTGATGCGGATTACGATGATAGTGATTTAGTTAACCATGACAATGGTGAGCGGCTATGGGGTGGGCGTGTTGGTTTGGAATATACCGTTGCGGATGACACTCTGGTCTATGGTCTGGTTTCTCGCGGCTACAAGGCAGGAGGCGTAAATAGTAATGCTTCATTAGATCCGTCGGGGCGTGAATTTGATACTGAGTACATGTGGAATTTTGAAACAGGTGTTAAAGGTGATTGGTTGGATGGACAGCTACAGGTTCAATTAGCACTGTTTTACCAGAAGCGGGAGGATATGCAGGTTAAGCAATCGCTGGTGGAGCCTATTTCAGGCACTGATTGCCCCTGTAGTTTTACCGATTTCTTCGATAATGCGGCCAAAGGTGAAAATTACGGGTTAGAGCTGGAGTACAACTGGCTTGCTTCGGATCTATTCACGTTCTACGGTAGCCTTGGCCTGTTGAAGGCAAAGTTTAAAGACTTTGATAGTTTTACTCATTCAGGTGCCGATGCGGGGAGCGGCGTTTCTGTAGACCTCAGCGGACGAGAGCAGGCCCATGCGCCGTCCTACCAGTTCACCGTTGGTACCGAAGTGATCATTACGGATTACTTAACGGCATCAGTGGAAGTAGAAGGCAAAGAAGCATTTCATCTGTCACCACGACACAATGCTAAAACTAATCGTTATGAGCTGATCAATGCCCACTTAAATTACCGGTTAGCAGGTTGGGAAGTATCACTTTGGGGGCGTAATCTCACGGATAAAGACGTGATTGT
>JAGPWA010000025.1 GCA_018066715.1 Porticoccus sp.
GTGAGGATTGAAGGTAATGAACAGCCCGTTGTGTTCTCAGTAAAACTCCCAGAAGCATTGAATGCCCAAGTAAAACCTGATGTGGGTGCAGCGAGCTTACTGTTAGTGAAAGAAGGTGAAAACTTCATGGCTTATCTGGCGGGTATTTATCAAGCGAATGGTTTCGGTGCACCTGAAATTGATTTGATGAAAGCAGACCGTTTGGAGTATTTAAGTAAATTAGGTATGGCTTATTTTAATGCGGATGTCGGTGTTTCATTCCTAGATATAATTACTGGCTAATTGTATTTGTAGAATGATGACTTCATAGGTAGCTGCACTGAAAGCTTCTGGTAAAGACAACACCATGAACCCATTTGGCTAAAATCAATATTCACATAATACTTTCTTAGGATTTTTAAGGGGGCGGCCATTAGCAGCTCCTTTTTTTTCTTTTGTTTTACGTAGTCAACAGAGCTAAATCTTTAGCAAAGACTTTGTCGTACAAATTAAACGACAGAAAGCAATAACCCCAGCAGAACCGGGGTTAGAGAGACAGTTACTATACAGTTACAATGTAGGCACTCCTAGACCATCAGAAGTAGATACAAAGTATTATTTTAGGATCTGACTTTATTTCAAAATCTGACTATGGAGATAATCAGCCAGTGATGCCCTTTCTTCATCTGTGAGGTTATTAAAGTTTGGCATTACTCTGTGTTCTCCAGAGCCTTTTATCCATTCCATCAGCTCACCCTGGCTTTTACGGGTTAGCAATGTAGCTGGTATGCGTTTTAAATAATCACCACGACCACTTCTTGGGTGGCATGTTGAGCAGTTTTCCTGAAACAGTGCTTCTCCAGCGACAACAGAGGGGTCGGGTGGTGTTTTTTCACCACCACAGCCAATAAGAGCAGTCGCAATTCCAATGGCAAGTATTGGTTTAATGTTTCTCATCAGTTTCTCCTTAACAGCAACGATCAATATCAGTGTTCTTTCTAATTAGTACATACCCGTGAGATTAGCACACAACATGTGAATAAATAAAAAGGGTCTGTGCGCCTTCAGCTCTCTAGTGGTTCATTTGACACAATGACACCATTGTTGTCCGCATAAACACAGTCACCAGGGTTGAAAGTCACCCCACCAAAAGTTACCGGGACATTGAGGTCACCAATACCCCGCTTATCCGTTTTCAGCGGAATACAGCCAAGGGCCTGTACTCCTAGGTCCAGAGTCACCAGAGCATCTACATCTCGAACACAGCCATAGATGATGATACCTTCCCAGCCATTCTTAACAGCGTTTTCGGCAATCATGTCACCCAGTAATGCCCGGCGCATTGATCCACCACCATCCACCACCATTACTTTTCCTTGGCCTGGGTTTCCAGCATGTTCCTTTACTAATGAGTTGTCCTCATGACATTTAATCGTAACAACTTCACCGCCAAAGGATTCTCTGCCGCCAAAGTTGCCCATCATTGGTTCAAGTACTCGAACCAGTTCTGGGTGGTCATCACATAAATCCGGGGTTGAGAAAGGCATAGGTACTCCAGTTATTATTTATCAAGACACTGAGTTAACCCAGATGCCAACTTTTCCACCCTCTTCTACCAGCTCGTATCGTGCAAGTGGTGATATATCAGCAACAGCCTCACCACCAAGGGGTTCGCCATTATCTAGACGAAAAGTAATCTTGTGCTTGGGGCATTGTATGCAACCGTTGGTAAGCCGCCCTTTTTTAAGTGGCGAGCCATCGTGGGGGCAACGATTGGGAATTAACCGAGTCTGACCACCACTGTGAACCAACAACATATCCTGCCCAGCTACAGCAAAACACTTTAGATAACCTTCACTGATGCGACTAATATCTTCTAGGGGGTAAAAATTCATAATGATGGCGAGATTGCCAGCTTACCGCCTATGGAGCAATGGTTAGCATCAAATAGTTTTGATTAGGAGAGCAGTACCGTAGACTAGCCCCCCATGAAACAGGTGGATATTGTTGACTTTCCCTACCGCCCAGATGCCGAGCAATTATTTGGTGCTGTTCGCGATCTGCCGGATGCGATTTGGCTGGATAGTGGTAAGCCTCGCAGCTTATACGGGCGATTCGATATCATCAGTGCTCAGCCCGATACCGTGTTAGAAACTGTTGGTAAAACAACTCGAATTATTACTTCGAACACAACGATTTCAAGTGAAGAAGATCCCTTCTTACTGGCTGAGGATCTACTTTCATCTACCGGCAGTGTGGATTCAAGTTATAACAGTCACCCGTTTATTGGTGGTCTGGCAGGCTATTTTGGCTATGATCTGGCCCGTTCTATTGAGGTGCTCCCTGATACGCTGAGGAAGGTGGATAACCTCCCCGATATGCGAATAGGTAATTACAGTTGGGCATTGGTTTTAAATCACTCTGAGCAAAAAGCCTGGCTGTTTTTTCGCCATAGTTGCCCTGCCAATCTTCGTCAGGAAATTACTCAACGGCTACAGCAGGCAAGTCATGTTATTGATGACGGTGTTGTTGAAGAGACTCTTGCCAGTCGCCATTTCAGTTCATCTATTTCCAAAAATGATTACCTGCAAACTATTGCCAAGGTGAAACAGTATATTTCTGAGGGTGATTGCTACCAGGCAAATATTGCCCAACATTTTTCAGCACCATTCAATGGCGATAACTGGGCACTTTACCGGTTCCTACGGAGAGTATTACCCGCAGCCCATAGTTGCTTCTACCAATGGGGTGAGCACAATCAGGCAGTACTTAGTTTTTCTCCAGAGCGGTTTTTGAAATTATCGATGGGGCATGTGGAGACAAAACCTATCAAGGGGACCGCTCGGCGGGGTAACACCGTTGATGAAGACCAACTCAATGCGATTGCCTTAATGAATAGCTCAAAAAATCGTGCTGAGAACCTGATGATTGTGGATTTATTGCGCAATGACCTAGGCAAGACCTGTGAGCCAGGCTCTATTCGTGTGCCTAAACTGTTTGCACTGGAAAGCTTTCCCAATGTGCATCATCTCGTCAGCACTGTCACCGGTAAATTGCGCAGTAATGAGTCCGCTTTGTCGCTGTTGCGTGGGTGCTTTCCAGGAGGCTCAATTACTGGCGCACCTAAGAAGCGGGCAATGGAAATTATTGAAGAGCTGGAGGTATGCCGCCGCTCAGTCTATTGCGGCAGTATTGGTTACATTAGTGCGACGGGGCGTATGGACAGCAACATTGCCATACGAACCCTGATTGCTGATGGTGAAAAACTTCATTGTTGGGGTGGCGGTGGTATTGTCGCTGACTCTATCGCCGAGAGTGAATTTGAGGAAACCCTGGATAAAATCAGGGTGTTAATCCAACCCTAACAGTCTCTGCTCACTCAAAGGCCTTTGTTCATTCTGAAGCTTTCGTCTATCTGACTATAGGCTCAAATCCCGATTGCTTGCTTTAATGAATTCTTTTTTTAGTGACTCAAAATCTTGCACTGCGGGGAATTGAGGGAATTCATCAATCACATTTTGTGGCGCGTGAAACAGAATACCCGCATCGGCTTCAGCCAGCATCGTGGTGTCATTATAGGAGTCACCAGCAGCGATAGTCCGATAGTACATACTCTTGAAACCTACAACAGCTTGCCGTTTAGGGTTTGCCTGACGCAGTTTGTAGTTGGTCACCCGACCATTCACATCCACTTCCAGCTTGTGGCATAGCAGTGTAGGGAATCCCAGTTGTCTCATTAACGGTTGAGCAAATTCGTAGAAGGTATCGGAAAGAATAACCACTTGGAAACGCTCGCGCAGCCAGTCGATAAAATCTCTGGCGCCCTCTAAAGGTGAAAGTGTGGCGATGACTTCTTGAATTTCATTAAGCCCCAGACCATTCTTTTCAAGAATATCCAGTCTATATCGCATGAGCACATCATAATCCGGTTCATCGCGAGTGGTTTTTTTCAGTGCTTCAATGCCCGTCTTTTCAGCAAAAGCAATCCAGATTTCTGGTACCAGAACACCTTCCAAGTCCAAACATGCGATTTCCACAATGTATCCCTCAATTAATGCTACAGCCTATAAAACCGCGCCACTCTACCGATTTAAGGGAAATATCGCAACAAATGCGCATGACTGCCCTCCGTGTCTTCAAGCAGAAATAATGCGCTTCCCTCATATCATTAAACGGCAAAAACAGCTCTATCGAAGAGGTCGTCACTTCATCTAGTGTCATTACCGCCCTTAATAGCTGGATGTATGTAGATTATATTTTCTGATTATTTTTCCTTTAGTTAAGGCTCTGGTATTATTCGCGGCCTTAAGAGCACCCATCGATAACTTATTGAGAATATTGAGCAACCCTATGTCTGAAAACCACTTACCCACGGTCGATCTTGACCAGAAACTCTCTGAACAAACACCTCAGGAGATTCTTGCTTACGCCTTGGAGCAGTTTGACAATATTGCGATTTCCTTCAGCGGTGCGGAAGATGTTGTACTCATTGATATGGCATATAAAATTGCCCCAGAAAAGGTGCAGGCATTCTCTTTGGACACGGGTCGGTTGCACCCAGAAACATATCGTTATATTGAAAAAGTTCGTGAACATTACAATATAAATATCGATGTGGTGTTTCCTGAATCTGAAGCAGTGAATAATCTGGTTCGTGAGAAAGGCCTATTTAGCTTTTATAAGGATGACCACAAAGAGTGCTGCAGTATCCGCAAGATTGGGCCATTGCGCCGGAAGCTGTTAGCTGTGGATGCTTGGATTACTGGCCAGCGCCGTGATCAGAGCCCTGGAACTCGTGCCGCTATCCCTGTGATTCAGGACGATAAAGCCTTTGCTCGCCCGGGTGCCACATTGATCAAGTTCAATCCATTGGCAAATTGGTCCTCTGATCAGGTATGGGCTTACATCCGCAGTAATAACGTGCCTTACAATGAGCTACACGATCGCGGTTTTGTCAGTATTGGTTGCGAGCCTTGTACTCGTCCTACTGGCCCAGGCCAGCATGAACGTGTGGGCCGTTGGTGGTGGGAAGAAGCCACCCTCAAGGAATGTGGCTTGCACGACGTCAATATCTCAAAGTAATCTGGCCAAAAGTTATTTGGAATGTTCCCATGAAAATCACCCTCGTTAAAAAGATTAAACTGGATGGTAGCCTCTGCAAGAAGTGCGAAGAAGTACAGCAGAAGTTGGAAGCTACTGGTCAGATTGACCTGATCGACGAGGTATTGATTGCCGATGAACGTGATCCCTCATCACAGGGAATGGAACTTGCCTCGCTCTTTAATGTGGATCGAGCACCATTTTTTCTGGTTGAGCGGGAAGGTGAAGCGCCGGAGATTCATACGGTTTATTTTAAATTTGTCAAAGACGTATTGAATCAAAAAACGCGTGAAGAAGATGAATTGAAAGAAATTCTTAATGACAATCCGGATCTGGATTTTCTCTAATCCAGCGGTTTATCTGTATTCAACCATACTAGTTAGTCGGCTACTTTACATAGCACTTGACGTCTCATACTCAACCTTTTTGTACTCCACTTGCTCAGTACTCAGGTAATGTTATCGAGCTAAAGAACCTTTCCAGATCATCTTTGGCGCGAATAGAGCAGGCTTCATCAACCCTGTCTCGGGTTAGGTGGGGTGCAAACAGCTCAATAAAGTCATACATATAGGTACGAAGATAAGTACCCCGACGAAAACCAATACTGGTCACACTGGATTTAAATAGGTGTTTTGCTTCAAGGGCTACCAGATCACTGTCTTTCTCGGGGTCATAGGCCATGTGAGCGACAATCCCAATACCCAAGCCAAGCCTCACATAGGTTTTGATCACATCTGCATCTGTGGCAGTAAAGACCACCTTAGGGATCAGTCCTCGGTCATTAAATGCTTCATCAAGTTTAGATCGGCCGGTAAAACCAAAGACATAGGTAACCAAGGGATAGTCGGCCACATCTTCTAGTGTCAAGGATGGAATCAGTGTCAAGGGGTGACCTTTGGGAACCAAAATACAGCGATTCCAGCGATAACACGGCATCATCAAAAGGTCATGGAACAACTCCAGTGCTTCGGTAGCAATGGCGAAATCCACTGCCCCGTCAGCTGCCTGTTCAGAAATCTGAACCGGAGTGCCTTGATGCATATGTAGAGAGACATCCGGGTACTTATTAATAAAGGATTCGATAACATCTGGAAGTGCATAACGAGCTTGGGTATGTGTTGTTGCTAGCGTCAGGCTACCCTTGCTTGGGTTGTTATATTCCTGAGCAAGTTGCTTGATATCTTCAACCTGCCGAAGGATGTTGCCGGCTACAGCAAGAATCTCTTCACCTGCTGTCGTCACTCGTGTGAGGTGTTTACCGCTACGAGAAAAAATTTCGACACCGAGCTCGTCTTCTAAAAGTCGTATCTGCTTACTGATTCCAGGCTGTGAGGTATATAGACTCTGGGCTGTAGCCGAGACATTTAATTCATGATGGGCGACTTCCCATATATAACGAAGTTGTTGTAGTTTCATTATCCTACCTATCTAGACTTTGATGATCTAAAAATATAAAAAACTATTACTTTGAAGAATAGATAGAAATTGCTAGAGTTGCCAGCCTTTAGATTACTGGCTGGAAAAACAATAAGTTGCAGGACTTTCTGTTGTACGTTATGTCGGGTGCCGGCGTCGGCTTGGTCATTGGATTGACGGGTGTTGGTGGTGGTTCACTGATGACGCCCCTACTCATTCTCTTTGGAATACCTTATAACGTCGCTATTGGTACGGACCTGCTCTACGCCTCTATCACCAAAGCGAGTGGCGTAGTCGCCCATTCCCGTCAAAGCAGCGTACAGTGGCGGCTGGTTGGTTTTTTGGCAGCAGGTAGTATTCCCTCCTCTATCATCACTGCCCTACTGCTCAACCAAGTATTCACTCATGCCGATGAATACCAAAGCATTCTGACCACCAGCCTGGGTGTTATGCTGATCATCACAGCGATTGTGATTCTATTTAAACGATTCCTGCGTGATACTTCGGATCGCCCACATGGACCTATAGGTGCATTTTTTCAGCAACATGCCACGCGTGTGACCTTTGTAGTGGGTATTTTTCTGGGCATCTTCGTGACATTGTCGTCGGTGGGTGCTGGAGCCTTTTGTGCGGCCCTACTGATGACACTTTATCCAAGGTTGCCTGCGCTACATGTTGTCGGTACAGATATTGCCCATGCCGTACCACTCACACTGATTGCAGGCCTCAGTCATCTATTTTTCCTGGGGAATGTAGACTTTGTCTTGCTGGGAAGCTTACTTGTTGGCTCTTTGCCGGCCATCCAGCTGGGGACTAAATTGGCAACACGGCTGCCCAGCCATGTGCTACAAACTATTTTGGCATTTCTGTTATTGGGGATGGGATTAAAATTCACGGTGTTTTAGGCATGAGCTGTAACAGCCATTGTTACCCATAAGCCACAGTGACTAATAAGCAACTACCGCCTACGCATAAACTATTTAATCGCTCTCATTGGCAACCCCGTGTGGTACATGGCCGGTCGCTACATGAGGTTTGGCTGATTCGCAGTGACTATGCTGATCATCGAAGAAGACATCGGCACCATAAGATTTCAGAAATTCACCCTTATCAAGCCCGCCAAGAAAGAGAGACTCATCAATACGGATATTCCAAGCTCGAAGTGTTCGAACTACTCGTTCATGGGCGGGTGCTGAGCGTGCTGTCACCAAGGCAGTCCGAATAGGACAGGTTTTTGGCGGGAACTCACTTTGTAAACTGTGTAGTGCCTGCAAGAAATGCTTGAATGGGCCACCACTCATAGGCTGTTTTGCCGTTGCTATTTCATTTTCTGTAAAAGCTTCAAGACCACTTTGTTTATAGATACGTTCGGATTCATCAGAAAACAGTACCGCATCACCATCAAAGGCGAAACGAAGCTCATCGTCATCACGATCCTTGGCGTCTGAGGCTAACAATGTGGCTGCGGCAACACCGTTATCCAGTGCATTACGGACGTCCTCAGCATTGGTGGACAGAAAAAGGTGGCAACCAAATGCTGCCACATACCGATAAGGACTTTCGCCACTGCAGAATGCGGCCCGGCTAATATTGAGCTTATGATGCTCAATGGAGTTAAAAACCCGAAGTCCTGTATCCGCAGAGTTGCGTGACAGTAGAATTACCTCAACTCGGGGTTCTCCCCCTAATTTTTCATTTATTCTCAGTAATTTTTTTACCAAAGGAAAAGCCTCGCCAGGCGCAAGCACTTCATCTTCATGTTCGACTTGGTACTGAGAATAGGATCCGAGGCCTTCCTCTTCAAAGACTTGGTGGCTTTCATCCAGGTTAAATAAAGCCCGGGATGAAATCGCTATAACCAGCTTGTCTCCGAAATTTTTTGGCACTTAGCTCCCCTTCAATAATTTGGCCTAAACGGTGATCCGTTTAATGTAACAACCTAACAATGTGACCAATAGCCTTAAATCTATTTTTGATATATACGTTAATCAATACTGGACGATGTATCAAAATAGTCTTTGGTCAGTTTAAAAATAATGGGACTTAATAACAATAAACCAATCAGGTTTGGAATAGCCATCAGTCCGTTGAGAATATCTGCAATACCCCAGACCTCACTCAGTTCCCTGGTGGCTCCTACGTAGATGGCCAGTACCCATAAAATACGAAATGGGACGATGACTTTGACACCTAAAAGGTATTCCGCACAACGTTCTCCATAGTAACTCCAGCCCAGTAATGATGAGAAAGCGAAGAGTAAAAGGCATATAGAGACCAATTTGTCGCCATAGGGTAATACCGTACTAAATGCGAGTGTGGTGAGTGCAGCCCCCTGCTCTCCGCTATTCCAGGCACCCGTAATAATTAGTACTAATCCGGTCATTGTGCAGATAACCAATGTATCAATAAAAGTACCTAGCATGGCTATAGTGCCTTGCCTAACAGGGCTATCAGTCTCAGCCGCCGCGTGGGCGATAGGCGCACTACCAAGCCCCGCCTCATTGGAGAATACGCCCCTAGCCACACCCATTCTAAGGGCCAGCATAATAGAGGCCCCGGCAAAGCCGCCCCCTGCTGCTACGGGCGAGAAGGCACTCTTAATGACGAGAACAATGGCTGCTGGTATGGCGCCTAGGTTCAGCAACAGAATAATCAGGGTGGCTACTAAATAAAAAACTGTCATCAGGGGGACTAGTTTACCGGCAACACTGGCTATACGCTGAATCCCTCCAAGCAACACTAAACCAACTAGTACCATCATTAACAAGCCGCTGACCTGCTCGGGTATGGCGAAGCTACTATTGAGTGCATCGGCCACAGAGTTGGCTTGAACGGTATTGCCAATACCGAACCCGGCAATAGCACCAAACAGGGCAAACAGAAATCCTAGCCATGCCCATTTTTGTCCCAGGCCATTGCGTATGTAATACATGGGACCACCCACTTTTTTACCGAGTTCGTCGGTCTCTCTATACTCAACAGCGAGTACCGCCTCACCATATTTGGTTGCCATACCAACCAAGGCGGTACACCACATCCAGAACAGGGCACCGGGACCACCAATACCCACAGCGGTAGCAACGCCAACGATATTGCCCGTACCAATGGTGGCAGAAAGAGAGGTCATGAGGGCATTGAAAGGGCTGATATCACCCTCACCAGAACCCTTCTGGCCCTTAAAGAGTTGCCGGAAACCATAACCCACTTTACGGAGGGGAATACCACGAAGACCAATACTCAGGTAAAGCCCTGTACCAAGAATAAGTGCCAACATCGCTGGCCCCCACACTAGGCTATTAATCGTTCCAATCGTTTCCTGTAGTGCCATGGTGGTGTCCTTGTTGTAGGCAGAGTCGTTATTTAGGCGAGCCCTAACTGACTACGCTGGGCAAATAGGCCGAATAGGCCTCCTGTGTGGATAAATACAATATCGCTGGCATCATGGAACTGCCCTTCTCTGATTTCTTGTAATAAACCGTGAAAGGCTTTACCGCTGTAGACCGGATCTAAAATGATCCCCTCCAGTGCTGCGAGGTGACGAATCGTGGAAAAAATCTCAGGGGTTGCTTTGGCATAGCCCGGGCCAATATGTCGGTCGTTCACATGAATGTTCAGTTGCTCAATATCGATTTGTTGCGGAGAACCTTGATCATAGCGATCCTGCCAGTCCTGCATATCTTTTCGTACTTTGCGAAGAAAATAATCTTTGTCATCACAGACAGCCATACCCAATACCGGTGTATTGAGCTGAAAAAGATGAGAGCCAAGGGTTAACCCCGCCTGTGTGCCACCTGAGCCGGTGGCAATAACAATAACTGAGGGAGATATTTGGTGGTGACCAAAGTCATCAGCCAGTTCTCGAGCACAATTGATATACCCCCAAGCACCAGTACCGTTACTGGCACCCGTAGGAATAGAGAATGGACGACGGCCCTGATGACGGTAGTGTTGGTGCCATTGATCAAATAGCTTGTCCAAATGTTGATATTCAGACACCGGGTAATAACTGACTTCTGCTGCCATCAGGTGATCCAGTAGCAGATTGCCATCGAGTTCTTTAGGTGCAGAGCCTCGTAGGAGGAGGTGAACTTTTAGGCCAAGTTGAGCGCCGAGTATTGCTGTTGCACGGCAATGATTAGACTGAACCCCGCCACAAGTAATCAGTGTATCTGCGCCCTCAGCTAGAGCCTCTGCCAATACAAACTCTAGCTTTCTGACCTTGTTGCCACTAATGGCACTACCGGTCATATCATCGCGCTTGATCCAGATTCGTGGTCCGCCAAGTTCATCAGAGAGTCGATCAAGGGGCTGCAAAGGTGTAGGTGTTTGCGCTAAGTTGAGCTTGTTGGGAAAGTTGACCATAGGCTATTCAGAACATGATCTTATTCTTGTAGATGAAGGATAAATAAGGCCGCAGAAGCGGCCCTAACAACAAGTTAAACCTGTTTGATGGTGCCTTTTGGCAGCACTGCATGAACCGCAGCACGCTGGAATTTTAGTTCCACATTATTAGCCACATCAATGGTTATATAGTCATCATCAAGTTTAGCAATTTTACCCAACAAACCACTGTTCATAACGACTTCATCACCTTTGCCCAGTGCGTTGGTTAACTCTTTATGTTCTTTTGAACGTTTCCGTTGAGGACGGATAATCAGAAAATACATAAATAAGAATAGGCCACCAAACATCAGTAGCGTATACATGGGGTTAGGTTCGGAGGCTGCAGGAGCTGCGGCGGCCATTACAACTTGGGACAGGTCAAGGGACATTCAATTACCTCAATTTTTGGTGTGTATATCGATTACATAATAGAAAGACGCGACTGTAGCGCGTTACTGATGGATTCTCAAACTAGACTTTAAATCGACAGTCTTATATTAAGTTCTCTTTTATCCAATCCAGCACATCATCATGATGAGTTTTTGTTTTTACCTTATTCATCACTAGAGCAATGTTGCCATCTTTACCGATGACAAAGGTAGTTCGCAAGACGCCCATAAACTCTTTACCCATGAATTTTTTCAGACCCCAGCAACCATAGGCTTCGGTGATGGCATGATCTTCATCAGACAAAAGATCAAAATTGAGCGTCTGCTTTTCCTCAAACCGAGCAAGACGTGGATAGGGGTCGGGGCTGACACCTAGAACCACCGTGTTTTGTTCAGCAAATGCTGACTTGCTATCGCGGATACCGCAGGCTTGTACAGTGCAACCTGGTGTCATGGCTTTGGGGTAAAAGTACAGTACGACATTTTTACTGCCTTTAAAATCAGACAACTTAACCGTTTCGCCACGTTGATTTTGTAAGTTGAATTCAGGTGCCGATTGGCCTACTTCGGGAAAAGCCATTCAAGGCCTCCTTGTTTTTACATGATAGGAAAAACAGCCACTGTATCAAAAATTGACGCGATGAAAAGAACCCAGATTGGATATCCTTACATTTAACTGACTTTTACGTGTACACGCTAAATTTAAGCCAAAAGTGGAATAAATGAGATCACACGCTCAATGGTCCAAAATGCCGCGATACTACCTATTCCATAGGGCAATACGCGCCAAGTCTCTTGATGTAACGTCAGAGGTAAGCGTTTTAGTAAACCGAAAAGAGAAAGCACGGCAGCAATAAACAATAACTGCCCTGTTTCCACGCCAATATTAAATGTCAGTAAAGCCATCGGCACGTCATTTTGTGGAACGCCAATCTCTGAGAGTGCACCCGCAAAACCTAAGCCATGGAAAAGACCAAAACCAAACGCTATTAACCAAGGATAATGCTCTGTTAAGCCGGCCTGACCATTGCTCTTATGGATTATTTCTGCCGCCAAGAACACAATGCTGAGAGAGATGATGGCTTCGGTTGGTGCTGCAGGCATATGGACAAGGCCGAGTGTCGCCAACGCTAGAGTAATGCTGTGCGCCACCGTAAAAGCGGTTACCGCTTTCAATAGAGGCTTAAAACCAGAAACAATCAGCATCAATGCCAACACAAACAATAGATGATCAGCTCCTTCCAAAATATGAATTGTTCCCAAGCGCCAATAATCGCCAGCAACTTGTAGCTTTGACGCTTTCAGAGGAATGGTGAAGCTTGGCGCAGCCGGCCGTAGAATCGCTGAGTGTTGAGTGCCGTCTTGTAATTGAATTAGCAACAGCACGTCGGTTTGAATCGCGACCAAACCATCAATCATAATCATTTGGCCGCTTAACGTTTCACCCTTATTTTTATAGGTGGCGCGTTCAAGGCGTGTGCCTGCTAAGTTTTCAATAGTTGGCGACCCTACCAATTCCAAAGTTTCAGGAAGGTTTGCTGTGATGGCTAGAGCCTGGTTTTCCTTGGTTGGCACTTTCCACGTTACCGCATACAAGCCCGTGCTTTGCTCTTTAATGTCCAATAGTGCCGGTTTAATTTCATCTGCCCATGCTGACACCCCGGCTAATAAACAGGGCAACACAAACCCCATTAATATTTTTTTACCGAAAGAACACATTACTGCACCTGTCCCAAAGTGGACTCTTCTAGGCTTTCAATAGCTGGCATATCAATCTCAACCGTGTAGCTATCACGCAAATTGGCGTAGAAAGCTTTATTGAGCTCTTCACCTTTTTCCATTTTCCAATCTGCTTCTATCATTTCACGCATGTCTGTGAATAACGGTGCAGGCGGTTCCGTCACATGGTCTACATAAACAAGGTGTGCGCCAAAGCCAGAAAGCACGGGTCCGTGCCACTGCCCAGGGGACAACTCAATCAAGGACTCTGCGAAGCCACTACCAAAGTTTTTTTGAATATCGATTTGATCTTTTTCAGGGTAATAGCTTTGCAACATAAAGCTATCACCTAGCTCACCGGCACTTTCAATATCATCGCCCAGCGCGATTAAAGCTGTTTTGATTTTTTTAGCATCGACTAATGTCCCATCGCCCCGTTTGTCTGGGTCTATAAATACTTGGGCAAAGGTGTAACGCATTGGCTGTGTATAACGCTGTTGATTCGTTTCAAAATAAGCTTGCAGCTCTTCTTCAGTAGGCGGTGTTAATGCCACTAAATCCTTAGCTAAGTATTCCAGTTTTTGCGCCAAGCGACGACGAATCACTTGATCGTGTTGATTCAAACCCATGGTCAACGCTTCACGATATAAAACGGTTTCCTTGATGTACTGATCGATCAAACCGGTTAATTCTTTTTCGGTTGGCGGACGATTCCAACGTTTTTGCCAAGAGCCAAGCATCCACTCAATTTCACCTGTGCTCACCACAATGGTTTTATCATCTACTTCTTGTACGTCTTCAACAAATACCCCGTACAAACAATAGATAAGCGCACCAATCACCATAAAATGTAACAGCGGTTCACGTAATAACTGCATTTATTTAAAACTCTCTCTTAATTTAATCCAATGAAAAGGCTAGGCCTGCTTCCAAACCTAGCCTTTCCAATACTCACCGTCCTATTCTGGCAAATAATAGCGGAGCTCGGGTAGCGCTAACCTAAAGCGCTTACTTACTGGTCGAATATTATTTCGACGCTGTGTACCAGATCGGAGAAGTGTAAGCCCGCTCTTGTATTGACGTAGGCGCGCCATCTGGCAGGTCGATGCCAAACCGGAATGCATCGTAAGTAGTCCAGCGCGGAGTTGGGATCTCTATCACGCGAGCATAATAAAACGCATCCTGCTTGGCATCGAAATCAGGATCGGTCCAGACCACGCCGAGTTCCGATACACCAATACTGTTGGTCCAGTTGGCGTTGGCCACGTCGACGGAGTTACCGACGTCAGGAAGTTTGCCATTGCTGCCCGGCTTTCGATCGCCTGACCATGCAACATCATAGACCTTCTCATGCGTCTTGCCCTTGGCGTCGATCCAGCCCTTGATGATCTGAATACGATCAAGATTGGCCCCAATTGGATCACGCAGCGCATAGACCATGAAATTCGGTGCCTTCGCATCTTTGGGCTTAGCCCGTAGGTCGCCACCCATCGGTGAGCCCTTGTCGTAACCAACAACGGCAGGCATACGCGAATTCATATCCTGCTCGGTAAACTCCCAACCACCAAAAAAGCGCACGGACATTCGCGGGCCGGTGGTGCCGTAAACCTCTTTGCGCTGCATGGCATCGAATATCGCCTCGCGGGTATTCTCAGTTGCCCACACAGCGGCAAGCCCTGACGCAACCATTTGCCAGCCCATGATTGAGCCGTTCTCGTTCTTCATAAACGGATGCGTCATGCGATCTGCTTTTGGCTCGTAGCCTGAATGTTTGCCGAAGAAGTTATCCTCATCAGCCGTGGCTAAAGAAGTGTGGCTGTCCGTGGCGCCGATCATGCCGAACTTATAAGGGTTAGTGCCGAATTTTTTGTCGATCTGCAGCCCGCGCTTGAGCGCTTCGCGTGCATATTCACCGGCTAGCATTTCGTCAGTCTTTGCCTCGGAGACATCGAGGTTACCGATATCCCAAGTCTCGTAATCGGCAAACTCGTCGTCGGGTGACAGGAAAGGATGTGTCTCGCCATCGCCCTTGATCTGGGTTGCCTCATAGAGCGGCTCCCACTTGGTGCGCTGGTTGACATAGGCTTGATCGAGTTTCTTGCCATTCCACTGTGCCTGTAGCGGGAACATAATGCCGTTAGAGAGGTTACCGTTGTGCGCGATTGCCAGTATTTCGCCCCCCGTCTTTGCTTCGTAATCAGTCAGATACTTCCACAGATCGCGGGGATCCGGGCTACCCTGAGGTGGCGTCATCGTGAAAGGCACGACCTGCCTGGCCCTGTTCGGGCCGTCACGCATGATAACCACACGATGCATGTTGTTGCCTTTGATCAAAGACGTCCACTCAAAACCAATAAGGGCGGTGAAGCGCCCCGGGTCGTTGAAATGCTCGGCATCGGCGACGACCCTTTCCCATAGATTCTTGTAGGGTTTCGAGCCTGGCGAATAGAGCTCGAACATTTTCGGATCCACCTTTCCCTGCGAGAAAGTTGTGATCAGATCGAGTGTCGCTTGAACCGCCGTATCGCCACCCTCTGCGAACGCATTGCTCCAACGAGCACCTTGCTCGTAAGCCAAAAGTTCCGGCTTCCCTGACTTAATATCGTCGATCAGCCCCATCCCGTCAGAATGATCGGCGATCACCAACCAGTCTAATGGACGCGATAGTCGCACCGCTTGTCCTGTGGAAGACATCACTTCCTCACCGCGGGCGAACCGGTAAGCTTCCGTGGGAGGCAGGCGGTTGCCGAACAGACCTGCATCCATCGAAAGCGAGGTGTGCAGATGCGAATCGCCCCACAGCGGCTGCTCGGGGAAGTTGCGCTTCGCATAGGGCGAGTAGGCCTTACCGGTGTAAGCAGCGGACAGCGTTTCTTTTGAGGCAGTGCCCGTGTCTTGCGCCATAGATGTGGCCGTTATTACGGACAGACTGATAGCCATGCAGGCCAATATGAGTACTTTCATTGTTTCGTGACAGTTTTTAGTTTCCATCAGCTTACTCCTGCGAATGTTCGAATTATGGGTGTGAATGGAGAATTACTAATTCTCTGATGACGCCATCTTAAAACCACCAGAGCACACTGCTGTAAATTAGCAATTAGCTAAGCGCAACGTAATAATTTTCAAATGAACCGTTTATTTTTCCCATCTTTTTAACCTGTTATCGAGCATACCCTGCGACGGTTCCTCCAGACGCCCCCCCGGAAGAACCGGTATGGTAAAAACTTCTTCTTCAAGTGACATATTCCGTGCCACCGATGAGATTGGCCCGGTAAAATTTTCGCCATAACTTCCTTCGTAATGGACTGTATTGGCGAAGAGGGTAATTTTCCCTTTACGAGCCTGAAGCTCGAACATTGCCGTTCTGTCTAGCGAGTCTAGGATTGTGTCAAGATCCTCCGGAACGTCCACGACTTCCTGTCCATTAACATTAACGGTAGCAGGGGCATCCGGAAGCCAGCCATAAAGGTTTACTTGAAACTGCCAAGGGTCAGAACCTTTTCTATTATCAACTGGTGATGAGGCCTGCACTAAATTCGCGCCAAAGAAAAAAATTGTTATGAAAACTAGCGCTGTAAGACATGCCTGCTTCATCACCCACTCTTTTTCATAGAACGTTTATATAATGAAATACCAATTTAAAGAGTAGTAAATTTTTTCCTGAATACAAGGTTAGGTTGAGCTGTACGTAGTCGGCCGAAAATGAACGATGTGCATATACAGTCAGCTGAGAGATGCGTCGCGCCCGTTGTTCTCTATCAAAAATTGACGCGATGAAAAGAACTCAGATTGGTTACCCTTAAATTCAGCTGATTTTTCAGGGCGTGAGCTAATATAAAGCGGTCAGCGCGGTTAAGAAACTCGCCCAGATGGTAGCAGTGCCCTTCAGCAACAAGGTCTATATCTGGAGAACTCATCGGGCGGTCTTGCTCCTCGACTAAAACTTTTACGGAAGATTCGGGAAACACCCAGCTGGTTTCCACATGGTTACGTCCTCTTTGAAGAAGAATCTGACCATTTTGGAGTGTAATAACTTCCCGGTAATTAAGCTTTCTGAGAGTGAGGTAAAGACTAGTAGTTAGAGCCAATATTTGTATTACGGCGAATGGTAGAACAACCCAGCCGCCTTGTAATGCAATGGGTAAAGCGACAAGAAGAATGACAACTGAGACGGCCAAAACCACCCACAGGTTATCCTCCCAATGGAGTGATTGGTTAGGGGTCAATACTACTCGCCTCACGCGGTTGGTTTGGGTGTATATCGCAACCATCTTTGGTCGCCCTCATATAATGACTATCAACACGTCTAATATGTAGTTTAGAACATCTGACAGGTTATATATTTCTATAGCTATATACGCAGGTCTTCTTAGTCGCTATATCAGGACCTCTATTAACACCTGTAAATAAAACGCATAAAAAAAGGGCGCCCTAAAGGGCGCCCTTTTCAAAACAGCGGGACTTATGGCAGTAAATGCTGCACTGCGTCACGCTCTTCTGTTAACTCCTGCTGAGTAGCGGTCATTTTGCCACGAGAGAAGTCGTTGATTTCAAGACCTTGAACAATTTCCCAGTCGCCATTTTTACAAACGCAAGGGAAAGAGTAGATCAGACCTTCAGTGATGCCATAACTACCATCGCTGTAAACACCCATGCTGACCCAATCGCCTGCTGGAGTGCCCAGTGCCCAATCATGCATATGATCGATGGCAGCATTAGCGGCAGAAGCTGCTGATGAAGCACCGCGAGCTTTGATGATTGCTGCTCCACGTTGTTGTACAGTAGGGATGAATTCTTCTTCGTACCAGCTTTGATCTACTAAGCTGATGGCTGTTTCACCAGACACTTTAGGGTGGTGCAGATCAGGGAACTGAGTCGCTGAGTGATTACCCCAAACCAGCATGTTAGTCACGTCATTAACGGTCTTGCCGGTTTTCTGAGCCAGTTGACTCATAGCGCGGTTGTGATCTAAACGCATCATGGCAGTGAACTGACGTGGGTTGATGTCTGGTGCGTTACGCTGAGCAATCAGAGCATTGGTGTTGGCCGGGTTGCCGACAACCAATACTTTAATGCCTTTAGAGGCGTTGTCATTGATTGCCTTACCTTGAGCGGAGAAGATGGCAGCATTGGCTTCCAGCAAGTCCTTACGCTCCATACCAGGGCCACGAGGACGTGCGCCTACTAGCAGAGCATAATCGGCATCTTTGAATGCCACGTTGGGGTCATCGGTACAAACCATGCCTGCCAACAGAGGGAAAGCACAATCATCCAGCTCCATGGCAACCCCATTGAGGGCTTCCAGTGCTGGTGTAATTTCCAACATTTGTAGAATAATGGGTTGATCTTCACCCAGCATATGGCCAGAGGCGATGCGGAACAAAAGGGAATAACTGATTTGGCCAGCGGCTCCGGTGACAGCTACACGAACAGGTGCTTTCACGATATTTCTCCAAGACAAGTTGATGACGAGTAATGGTCGGCCATTATAAGGAAATGGTACAAAATTTCACTTATTCGAAGGTATTACTCACATCCATGCGGTGAATACAGGCAGCTGGTGCTACCCGACGACTTAAACAGAGGTAAAAACAAGACAAAACTCATGAAGAAAACGCTATGACCTCAGCTATACACGGATATCTGACGTGCGGTGAGAATCTGGTTAACCGGTGTCGAGACGTACTCGTAGTTAAAATAGTCTTGGGTCACTATGTTTCGACCCCAAACTATAATATCCAGGTCAATTGTCCGTGGCCCTGATTTAATGGCACCTCGCTCTCTTCCCAACCGGTCTTCGACCGATTTCAAAAAAGCATTGAAGTCATCGTATTCAAGATTGGTCTCAATTAAGTAGGCAGTATTGAGAAAGTCAGGCTGTTGGGTATAACCAATAGGCGTCGTTTTGATGATGTCAGCTACAGCCAGCAGCCGTGTCTCATTGTCCAGCACCTCGTGTGACAAACGGATATTATTTTGAGGGTCTATATTGGAACCCACGGAAATAATAACCTGGCGTAACCCCAGCTCTTTGCCAGGTTGTTTCGTCTTTGTCTCCTGCCTCACTCTAGTATCCACAATTACAGAATATCCCCATTACTGAATTGCTCCGCATGGCGCCCCTGATGGTTCAGTCCCTCTCCACCATCTACGGTTAATAGCTGCCCGGTAACAAACTCATTATTTAAAAGATAATTCATGGCGGACATCAAATCATCAACCCTGCCCTGTCGCTCTAAAGGAATGCCATCCACCCGCCATTTAATATAGTCGCTGGTTCTCTCCTCCCCAGGCATGACTACACCCGGTGCAATCCCGTTAACTCGTATATCGGGGGCAAACTCAATGGCTGCCAGTTGAGTGAACGCTGAAAGTGCCTTCTTGGACAAAAGATAGGCGGCGTAATGATTTTGCTGGAAAGCAATTTTATTGTCCAAAATATTAATCACACTCCCCTTCTTACATTGATCTGCAAATGCTGACGTTAAGAGCAGCGGTGCAAAAAAATTAACGGAGAATTGTTGTTGCAATAGCTCCATATCAGTCTGGG
Organism: Porticoccus sp.; assembly: GCA_018066715.1. Taxonomy (GTDB): domain Bacteria; phylum Pseudomonadota; class Gammaproteobacteria; order Pseudomonadales; family Porticoccaceae; genus Porticoccus. Next base: position 19,537 of record JAGPWA010000025.1, read on the forward strand.
CAATGGTTGCTGCTTCGTAGGCTGAAGCGTTATTAATTAATACTTGAAGGGAAGAAAACTCATTGAGCACTGATTCAATCAATTCTTCTGGGTGTTCTCCTGACAAATCAAACTGAAAGGTTTTACAGGTGACGCCAAGAGCCATAATAGCATCAGCAGCCTGTTGGGCACTGTCAGCCGACTGGTTATAGTGCAAGGCAATATCGTAGCCTGCTTTAGCTAGGGCGTAAGCAAAAGAAAACCCCAGTCTTGTGGCTCCGCCCGTCACTAGTGCTGTAGGTCTTTCCATCAAATCTGTCATTTCATGATCGTCTGCGGGGTTAGAAGGTACTCATAATTCCATTCTTGGCTAGAAGGATCAATGGTCAGTTTCTGAGAAGGCTTTCATCCCTTGCCAATAATGTCTTACCTGGCCTTCTTAAAGCTACAATCTTGGCGTGGCAAAAAGTGATTAGTAGATTGTTATATCTGATATAAAGTAGTAAAACCAGCGAACGTCTGCGACATAGAGCGGTCATATAGCCTATGAATTTTGTTACACTCTGCGCCTCACACACTAACGAGATACTGAAAAACTGATGCCTCTCCTGTTGCGATCCACTCTTACTCTAATACTGCTAAGCCTTACATCATTGGCTACAGCTGAACTTGATTACACACCCAATCAGGCAAAAACTGCGATTGAAGTAATAGAGGAGCTTAGTACCAAGCATTATCGCAAGCAGCCCTTGGACGATGAGTTATCAAGTAAGTTGTTACACGAATTGATCGATAACTTGGACCCCACCAAGAGCTACCTACTGCAGGAAGACATTACAGAGTTTCAGCAGTGGGAAACACGTCTTGATGATATGTTTCGGGAGGGTGACCTAAGTGCCGGGTTTTTCATCTACAACCGTTATAACCAACGCACTATGGCCCGCCTACAGGAAAATATCAGCTTGCTGGAGAGTGATTTTCAGTTTGATTTAACGAAGGACGAATACCTTCCCGTTGAAGTAGATAATAACCAGTGGCCTGCTACAAATACTGATGCGGATGATGAGTGGCGAAAGCGTATAAAGGAAGCCTACCTTCGACTCATGCTTAATGATAAAGAGCCTGAAGCGGCAAGAGAACTCCTGATAAAGCGTTATACCAACCTTCACAAACAGCTGGGCCAACGTGATAGTGAGGACATCTTTCAACTTATCATGAACTCCCTTGCTAGCCTGTATGACCCCCATACGGCCTATATGTCACCGCGCTCTATGGAAAATTTCCGCATTGCTATGTCTCTTTCCCTCACGGGCATTGGAGCGGTTCTGCAATTAGAAGATGAGCATACAAAAATAGTACGAGTCGTTCCCGGTGGGCCTGCTGACAAACAAGGTATTCTTAAGGCCGGTGACAAAGTTATTGCGGTTGGCCAGGGTGACGAAGAAAAGGTGGATGTTATCGGCTGGCGACTGGATGATGTGGTCGACCTTATTCGTGGCCCCAAAGACAGTATTGTCAGGCTTGAACTCATTCAAGCCCAAGGTGAATCTGTTGGAAGCAGTCGAGATATTTCGATTGTACGAGACAAGATTCAGCTAGAAGAGCAGTCCGCTCAGGCTGAAGTTATTCATGTTCAAACTGACGCTGGAAAATACAGTCTAGGTGTCATTGAGATTCCGGCTTTCTACCTCGATGTAGATGCCTATTACAACCGCGACCCCGATTTTAAAAGCACGACAAAAGATGTCTTACAGCTGCTACAAGACCTTGAAAAACAGAACGTGGACGGCATCATTCTTGATCTTAGAAATAATGGCGGTGGTTTCCTCCAAGAAGCCACTACCCTGACGGACCTATTCATTGATCCCGGCCCCATTGTGCAGGTTCAGCATTCTGACCAACTTATTTCACGTAACTATCGGTCTCGTGCGGATGCTTACTATCGTGGCCCTTTAGTGGTTCTGATTAATCGGCTAAGCGCTTCAGCGTCAGAAATTTTTGCTGGTGCTATACAAGATTATGGGCGTGGTCTGGTTGTGGGAGGCCAGAGTTTTGGTAAAGGTACTGTACAGGTTCAACTACCCGTTCGTGAGGGACAGTTAAAGCTCACAGAATCCAAGTTTTACCGGGTTTCTGGCAATAGTACCCAGCACCTTGGTGTCGTTCCTGACATCCAGTTACCCTCTTTCTACGATATTGATAAAGTGGGTGAGAGTAGCGAAGATAATGCACTGCCTTGGGATCGGATCCCTGCAGCACCCCATCGCCGCTACAATCTTACTCGGGTGCCTATGCAAACCCTTCAAGAGCGCCATGAATACCGGCTAAAAATGGATCCAGATCTTGTTCACCTACATGATAAATTAGCCCTGATCAAAGAGCGCCAGAAAGTTAAACAGTTGTCCCTTAATGAAATAAAACGTCGCGGGGAAGCTAAGGAATACGACACCGTACTCCTGTCATTAGAAAATAAACGACGTTTGGCCAAAGAGCTTCCGCTTTACCCCTCCATTGAGGAATGGCGGGCGGTTGAGGAACCGGAAGAAGAAGGTGATGATGACAGGCCCCTCGCTGAAAAAGATCCTATTCTCTATGAGGTAGGGAATATCATGTCAGATTATATGAGCTTGGCTAAGTCCCCTGTACAACAGGCTAAACAACCCTGAATTAAGCCATCTAAAAATAAGCCAGCCTAAATGAAAATTGTTTCCTTCAATGCCAATGGCCTTCGTGCCCGTCTACATCAGCTCAAGGCCATTATAGAGAAACATTCTCCCGATATTATTGGTCTGCAAGAGACCAAGGTTGCTGATGAGCAGTTTCCTCTTGATGATATCAAGCAACTTGGATACGACGTTATCTATCATGGACAAAAGGGCCATTATGGCGTTGCCCTCCTCTATAGATTGCCTCTCCTTAAGAGCCTCAAGGGGTTTTCTTCGGATGGGGAAGAAAGTCAGAAACGACTCGTCTACGGGCAATTTGAGGTTAATGGAAAAAAACTGAATATTTATAATGGTTATTTCCCCCAGGGAGAGGGGCGAGACCACCCCCAAAAATTCCCCTGTAAAAAACAGTTTTATGCTGATTTGTTGTCCTGCCTAGAGAAACACCATCAAGCTGATGAGCAAGTATTAGTGATGGGAGATATGAATGTGGCCCCTTTGGACATCGACATTGGTATTGGTGATGACAATCGAAAGCGTTGGCTACGTACGGGAAAATGCTGTTTTCTCCCAGAAGAACGTGAATGGCTAGAAAAACTTAAGGAATGGGGCCTAGTGGATAGTTATGATCACTTTCATCCAGCTGAGGTTAACCGTTACAGCTGGTTTGACTACCGTAGCAGGGGGTTTGAACGAGAACCTAAACGAGGGCTTCGTATCGACTTTATACTGGCCTCTAAAGCACTCATGAGTATTTCTTCAGACGCAGGAATAGACCATGAGATTCGAGCGTCGGAAAAACCCTCAGATCACTGCCCTATCTGGCTCAAAATAACGCCATAACCCATATAAAAAGCCTCATATAAGCACCCTATTCGTCAACCGATACCTCCCTCGAACGTTTAAACTCTATGAGAGCCGACATTCGAGGGGATTCTCATGAAACGTCTCACTATTATTGGATTACTAACAGCATCTCTGGCGATGACAGCAACGCCCGCTTTAGCCAAGGATCGTCATCATGGTCAAGACAAGCACCGTGATAACTTCAGTGCTCGTCAATACGACAGCTACAAGAGCCATGATAAGCACTACAACCGAAGTGATAATCGTAGGTATTACTCAAGTAACCGCTCTGGCCGTAACTCTGACCACAACTATGATGATAACTATGGCCACAAGCGCCATGACTACAATGGCTATCGTCGTCATTATCGTGGCCATCAGCGCTACTATTATCGGAGTGATAGTTATATAGAGGACTACTTTACAATATTGGGTGGCACAGTTCTGATCAATGAACTGTTGCACCATTCACATGATTACCATTAACTCTTGATGAATGAACCATGTTGTTAGATATTGAAATGATCGGTACTGACACCGGTGATGATGAAAGGAGCGTGACTCTGGAACGGCAATCCCTTGAGAACTTTCTGGTATCGGTAGAAAGACGAGCCTATAGCATCGCTTTTTCCTCGTTAGGTCACCGTGAAGATGCATTAGATATCGTTCAGGAGTCGATGACCCAGCTTGTTGCTCGTTATAGCAACAAGGGTTCAGATGAATGGCGGCCTTTGTTTTACAAAATTCTACAAAGCCGTATCAATGATCTACACCGGCGCCACATGGTTCAGAACAAAGTTAAAGGCTGGCTTACAAAATTCCGGAATAAGGAAGATGGCGCTGAGTCAGAGGAAGATCCTATTGAGAATGTCCCCGGGCCGGATAGTACATCGCCTCATCAGCAACATGAAAGGGAGCGGCAACTGGAGGTATTACAACGTGCAGTGACAGCACTACCCTCCCGTCAGAAACAGGCTTTTATGCTACGGTGTTGGGAAGGCCTCAGCACGGCAGAAACATCGTCAGCAATGAACTGTAGTGAAGGTAGCGTGAAAACCCATTACTCAAGGGCTATTCACAGCATCAGGGCAACACTAGGAGAACATTGGTATGAGTGACTTTGAAAAGAAAATGCAGGAAGTTCTGCGTCGTTCGGAGCGCGAACTGGATACCGACACAACCCAACGTTTGGCTCAGGCTAGAACACAAGCTCTGGATGGGGCGAGTCAGCGCCGGACGCCACGATTCTTTGTACCTGTGACCGGTATGGCTTTAGCATCAGTACTGGCATTGGTCATAGTGTTATCACCCAGTGTTCAGAATCCTCAGCAGAACCAAGATGAGGTTCTATTGAGTGAAGGGTTAGATCTCTATGAAGACATGGAGTTTTATTCTTGGTTGGCGAGTAATGAAAACAACTTGCAAGGTTAGGATGTAGTCATGAATAACACCCAAAATCGCTGTGTTGCCCGGTACGCCCTATTGTTGGCGTTGCTCGTTGTCTCAATACCACAGGCTATGGCAAATAAGTCGCATACGACTTGGTCCACTTCAGCTGCTGACACTCAGGGTGGTTTACTTCCGTGGGATTCTCCCTATGGGTATGTCTATGCCTATGATTGGGCTGATATGCACCCAGCAGCCCGTGACGAGCTAATAGAACTGGCTGAAAAGGGTGGAGACTCAAAAGGTAAGTATTCTCATGGTAAACGCGATAAGCGTTATCAGGATCTCACGCCGGAGCAGCGTGAGGCGTTGCACAAGCGTCGCGAAGACTTCAAATCATTACCACCGGAAGAGCGAGAACGAATCCAGAAGGCTCGGGAGAAATTCCATAATATGCCGTCTGAGGAGCGACAGAAGCTAAAAGATAGATGGCGGTCAATGACGCCGGAAGAGCGCGAGCGTGCCTATAAGAATAAAAAAAACCATAAGCACAGAAACTGATTTTGGTGCAGAGACTGACTTTCGTTAAGTCTCAATAAATAAAACGTCATTAATTATTGTCATAAAAAAACCGGCCATAATGGCCGGTTTTTTTATCTGTCGAGAAATTAGAGTTTGGAATTCAGTTCAGGTAATACATCGAATAAGTCAGCAACCAAACCATAATCAGCCACCTGAAATATGGGGGCTTCTTCATCTTTATTGATCGCTACGATTACTTTGCTGTCTTTCATTCCAGCCAAATGCTGAATTGCCCCAGAAATGCCCACCGCGATATAGAGGTCAGGCGCAACAATCTTACCGGTTTGGCCCACTTGCATGTCGTTGGGTACAAAGCCCGCATCAACGGCAGCACGAGAGGCACCAACAGCACCGCCCAATTTGTCGGCGAGCTGTTCAAGTAATTGAAAGTTATCGCTGCTGGCCATTCCTCGACCGCCTGAAACGACCACCCGAGCTGACGTGAGCTCAGGACGTTCTGAAACCGCCAGTTCTTCACCAATAAAACTTGAACTTTCTGAGTCATGAACACTTGTCAGTGCTTCAATACTGGCCGTGCCGCCCTCTGCTGAAACCGCATCAAAGGCCGTCGTTCGTACCGTCAACACCTTAATTGAATCACTGCTTTGAACGGTGGCTATAATATTGCCGGCATAAATAGGCCGTTTAAACGTATCGGCACTTTCTACACTACTAATATCGGATATCGCCTGAACATCTAACAAGGCCGCCACACGTGGTGTTATGTTTTTTCCTGTCGTTGTTGCTGGAGCAAGTATGTGAGAATAACTTGCTCCAACTTCAGCTATTAAGGGGGCGATATTCTCAGCCAACCGATGCCCGTAGGCAGGGTTATCAGCCACCAGCACTCGCCCTACTCCAGAAACTTTAGCGGCTTCATTGGCAGCACCACCACAATCAGCACCGGCTATTAATAGATCAATATCACCACCAATGGACTGAGCCGCAGTTACAGTGTTGAGTGTTGATGGTTTCAGGCTGTTATTGTCATGCTCGGCAATTACTAAAATACTCATCAGATCACCTTCGCTTCATTTTTTAGTTTATCCAGTAGATCGTCTACATCGCTGACTTTGATCCCCGCAGCACGTTCAGCTGGCGGCTCAACCTTCAATGTAGTGACACGGGGTGTCGTATCTATACCAAGCTCTTCAGGAGAGGTGGTGTCCATAGGCTTTTTCTTGGCCTTCATGATATTTGGTAGCGAGGCATAACGCGGTTCATTGAGACGCAGGTCGGTGGTCACGATCGCGGGAAGGGTTAGGCTTATGGTTTGTAAGCCACCATCAACTTCACGGGTCACCTTAGCTTTACCGCCCTCAACACTGAGCTCTGATGCAAATGTACCCTGCGGATAACCCGTTAGAGCGCCTAGCATTTGGCCTGTCTGGTTATTGTCTCCATCAATGGATTGTTTACCCATTAAGATGAGGTCTGGGTTTTCCTGGTCACAAATGGCTTTCAGGCACTTGGCTATAGCTAACGGTTCCAGGTCGGTATCTGACTTAATCAAAATACCTCGGTCTGCACCCAACGCCAACGAAGTACGGATTTGCTCCTGTGACTGTTGTGGGCCAATGGAAACCGCGACAATTTCTGTAGTAGGGTCTTTTTCCTTAAGACGTACAGCCTCTTCTACGGCTATCTCACAGAATGGGTTAATCGACATTTTTACATTGTTCAGGTCGACACCTGAGCCATCAGCTGTTGGCCGCACCTTTACGTTGTAATCAACAACGCGCTTGACCGCTACAAGTACTTTCATGGAATACCCTTTAGACATGGTCCGTTATATTAGGGAGGTTAAGCTAAACCTCGGAATGGACGTAATGATGCCGCTCTGACGCCCCCAAATCAAGGTAACGGTACGTTTTATCAGTATCAATCACTGACCGAGCAGTCACCAAATCTACATAGCACCCCAAGGTCAGACAGGCTAAAATTGGCGCTTCAAGAGAGTACCCGTGGCATCACTAAAATAAGAACCTGAAGGAGAATTCCGTGGAACGTGAATATATGGATTACGATGTGGTTATCGTTGGAGCGGGCCCGGCTGGTCTTTCTGCGGCCTGTCGCCTCAAGCAGGTAAATGCTGAGCTGTCTATCGTTGTTGTCGAAAAAGGTTCTGAAGTGGGTGCTCATATTCTCTCTGGTGCTGTATTCGAGCCCACGGCACTGAATGAACTGTTTCCAGACTGGAAAGCTCAGGGTGCGCCCCTGAATACCGAAGTTAAAAACGACAATATTTATGTTTTCAACAAGGCTCGCGGGTTCAAAATTCCGTCATTGTTTGCGCCTAAAACGATGCATAACAAGGGTAACTACATCGTTAGCTTGGGTAATCTATGCCGATGGTTAGCGGAACAGGCTGAAAACTTGGGCGTTGAAATTTTTCCAGGATTTTCGGTTGCCGATATCCTTTATGCTGAAGATGGTCGTGTTTTAGGGGTTATTACCGGTGATATGGGTGTCGGTCCCGATGGAGAACATAAAGATGCTTATATGCCAGGTATGGAATTACGTGGTAAATACACGTTGTTTTCTGAGGGTTGCCGGGGCCACTTGGGCAAGTTGTTAATAGAGAAATTTTCCCTTGATAGAGACTCAGAATCACAGCACTATGGATTAGGAATCAAGGAGTTATGGTCAATACCTCCTGAAAAACATGAAGAAGGGCTTGTGATGCATAGTGCCGGCTGGCCTCTCAACGAGAGCAGCTCTTCGGGCGGTGGATTCCTTTATCACATGGACAATAATCAAGTGGCCGTAGGGTTAATCACCGACCTCTCCTACTCCAACCCCTATGTCAGTCCTTTTGACGAATTTCAGCGTTACAAACATCACCCCGTGATCAGCCAGTATCTAGAGGGAGGGGAAAGAATTTCCTATGGTGCCCGTGCTCTGGTGAAAGGTGGGCTGCAATCACAACCCAAAATGACATTCCCCGGAGGCATATTAATTGGGGATAACGCTGGCACGCTAAATTTTGCCAAAATCAAAGGAATTCACTGTGCCATGAAATCCGGCATGATTGCAGCAGAATCGGTAGCTGCAGCGATTAGTAGTGGCTGTGAACACGATGAGCTAACCTCATACACTGAAGCCTATAAAGAGAGCTGGGCCTACAAGGAGCTCTACCAACAGAGGAATTTTGGTCCAGCCCAGCACAAGTGGGGAAATATCCTCGGCTCTGCTTATGCCTTTATCGATATCAATATTTTCAATGGCCAATTACCCTGGACGCTAAAAGATCCAAAACCTGATCACGCCCAGTTAAAGCCAATAACAGAAAGTACAAAAATCGACTACCCCAAGCCAGACAACAAATTGAGCTTTGATAAATTAACCTCTGTCTTCCTATCGAACACCAATCATGAGGAAGCTCAGCCCTGCCACTTAAAATTAAAAAACCCAGATACACCTATCAGTCATAACCTGCCATTATTTGATGAACCTGCACAGCGCTACTGTCCAGCGGGTGTCTACGAGGTGATTGAGCAGGGAGATGGTTCTAAGCACTTCCAGATTAACGCGCAAAACTGTGTGCACTGCAAAACCTGTGACATCAAGGATCCGACCCAGAATATTGTCTGGGTTTGTCCAGAAGGTTCTGGTGGGCCAAATTATCCTAATATGTAGTGTAAGCCACACTGAACTTGACGTTACATAGGGCCACAGAAGGAAATGGGGGGGAAGCCCTTTCCTTTCCTTGTGTGGGTTTGATTAGGGCTTGGGTAGATTGATCAGGCACTGAGAGGGAATGTCGTCTCGTAGCTGGCCGCTATTTCCCATGGTAATTCCGATATTGGCGACAAACCGTAGGAAATCTTCCTTGTCTTCAACGTCTGCACCATAACTGACGTTAAAATAAGCCTCCACGGCACCTTGGGCTAAGGCCCAGCAAGATAGGTAATGATAATGGGGCGGAACATCCTCAAGTATGCCCTTATCAATGAGCTTCGCGATCATCACATTGAGGGCATTAATATTAGAACGCCGCATGGCATGCAGCTCTAACATCTTATCCTCTACCTCTTCATTTCCTTGTAACTTGACTTCCAATTGCTGGACCAGCCGGTCTAGTGCCGGATCTGATAATCGAGCTTGAAAATAAGAGCGTGCAGCTGCACCAGGATCACCTGCTTCAGTTGATTCGATACCCTTTCGAAGATTCTCAGTGATATTGCGCTCGTAGTTGAGAACAATGCGCATCAAAATTTCAGTTTTAGTCAGAAAGTGTTTATAGACAGTGCCCTTGCCAACACCTGCTTCCCGAGCGATAGCTGAGACAGTCACCTTATCAATACCGTCTCGAACTAACAGGGATAAAGCTTTTTTAATGATACGTTCTTCTCGCGAGAGGAAGCGCTTCTTCTTTTCTCGGATCTTGTCTGTGCTGTCGGGGGATCTAGACATTAAATGCTATTTCTTGTTTCGTCAGCGGAGATAGATTGTCTGATGAAAACCAAAATGCTGTCAATGGTCACGGCCAGTATTTATTAACGATAGGCTGTAAACACGACGCCAAACTATTGATTACCTAGCGCCCCTCCCAAAGGGCACCGGTTCGTTCATAGGTATAGTTGAAATATTGAACATAGTAGCGGCCGAGCATCTGCATGACTTTACCAATGTCTGCTCCGTATGCGGTGTCATGAGCAAGTGAATATGGTTCGTCATCAGTACATAGGCATGCACATCACTCTGATGTTTGTCACAAGCCTGTTTGAGCTTCTCAAGATAAAAACGGTAATCCGCATCCGTATAAAAGATAGGTTGCCGATCATTACCTCGAGCAATCACATGTTGAGGCTGATCGAGAATCACAAATCGGGGTAAACGTGCCATAAGCTCAAACCGGTAAATCAACTAAAGTGTAGAGCCTACAAAAAAATATCAAAATCAATCGAGTCTGACCCACTGCTGTCCCACTTAGCAGTTAATAAAAAGGCTTAA
>JAGPWA010000049.1 GCA_018066715.1 Porticoccus sp.
ATACCTATCAGGTAGAGTTTCTTATTGACCAAAGATATAACGGTAATAGCAGCGCCACCACCAATAAACTTATTGATAACACAGATGATTTTCTGATGCTGACTATTAATTACAGCCATACCCACTTCATAACGAGGGAGCCAAGTAATTTTCCATACATAGACTAGCTAGCAAGAAAAATGGCCTCACGAGGATATTTGCTTTACACCTATAAGCTTATGCTCTTTATCAAACTGAATTTCAAACAAACCAAACACCCCGTCATGTGTAAGAAAACCTCTGACGGCACTGGCTGGAAATCTGATATTTCTATTATCCTCAGAGCGCACCACTATATTTCGAGCTTTTCCTTGGTAGAACGCCAAATATTTCTCTGACGAGAGAGCAAGACGAAAACGAATACAATGAGAGGACACTTTACTCATTTTAAGCTGAACACCTCCATCAATTTATATTGACCAGCAATGATACTGCTCCCTACGCATAGTTTTTAATGCACATTCAGGGTTGGCAACCCTACCCCCACAAACCACAGGCTTACCTTTAAATAGAGGCTATCTCAAATGAGCACAAAAATCACTTGATCGCTACGAAGTCAGAAAAAATTCACGGTTTACTGAGAAAAAATATACAGAATACTGTGGAGGTAAAAATAGAAGTTTAGGTAAGAAGCTCTAAAGAACGGTGGTTCTAAATATATAAACTGGTTACCCCCGGAGACTCCGGGGGTAACCAACTCCAGTTTGAACGGGTGTTAACCGCGCAAACCGCCTAGTAGTTTATCTACGCTGTCCTTCGCATCGCCAAACAACATACGGGTGTTCTCTTTAAAGAAGAGTGGGTTTTGTACACCGGCATAACCTGAAGCCATACCACGCTTGAACACCACGACCAAACTCGATTTCCAAACTTCCATAACCGGCATACCGGCAATGGGGCTGGTTGGGTCATCCATAGCCGCTGGGTTAACGGTATCATTCGCTCCGATAACCAGAACCACATCTGTGGTTGGGAAATCGTCATTAAGCTCATCCATTTCCAGCACAATGTCATAGGGCACTTTGGCTTCAGCCAATAACACATTCATGTGCCCAGGTAACCGACCCGCTACCGGGTGAATACCAAAACGAACCTTCACACCGCGATCTCTCAGCAGCTTGGTAATTTCACCCACTGCATTTTGAGCCTGTGCTACAGCCATACCATAACCCGGTACGATAATGACAGATTCCGCCATGTTTAACTCTTCACAGAGATCGTCTGTAGAGCATTCCTGTACGGTTAAATCTGAGTCTACTTCAGAGGCGGCGCTGCTCGTCGTCTGACCAAAGCCACCCAGAATAACGCTCATGAACGAACGATTCATCGCCCGACACATGATGTAACTCAGAATCGCACCACTACTACCCACCAAGGCACCGGTCACAATCAACAGATCATTACCCAGCATAAAGCCAATGGATGCAGCAGCCCAACCGGAATAACTGTTAAGCATGGAGACCACAACGGGCATATCTGCACCACCGATGGCAAGGATCAAATGAACCCCCAAAATCCCAGCAATAACAGTCATCACGATCAGTGGGAACATACCTCCTGCAACACTATCGGCCCCAAGGAACCACGCACCCAACAACAGGGTACAACCCAGCGCTACCAAGTTCATGATATGGCGCCCTGGCAGAGTCAATGCTGAACTGGAAATACGGCCATCCAGCTTGCCGCAAGCAATCAAAGAACCGGTAAACGTGATAGCACCAATAAAGATGCCTAGGAACACTTCCACCAGTTTGATCGTGTGCTCTGCGCCGTGAGTCATAACTAAGGGATCAAGGTAACCTGCGAACCCAACAAACACCGCCGCCAAACCAACAAAACTGTGGAGCAGTGCTACAAGCTGAGGCATCTGCGTCATTTCCACTCGATTAGCGAGGAACATTCCGACACTAGCACCAATGAGTATCGCGATGACAATGGACACTATGCCACCGACACCCATACTTACACCGGCTATGGTGGCACACACGGCAATAATAATGCCGGCTATTCCGTAGAAATTACCACGCCGTGCTGATTCCTGATGGCTCAACCCTCCCAGGCTGAGAATGAATAATATACTGGCCACAACGTAGGCCACACTGACAAATCCTGCACCCATGATCTGTGTCTCCTATTTGCGGAACATGTTGAGCATACGATGGGTCACTTTGAACCCGCCCGTTATATTTATCGTCGCGATCAGTACTGCCACAAAGGACATAATACCGACAGCGGCGTTCCCGGCCTGAACCAAATGCAGAATGGCACCAATTACGATGATCCCACTAATGGCATTGGTCACACTCATCAGAGGAGTATGCAGGGATGCCGTTACATTCCAGACTACCTGCCAACCGATAAAACAGGCCAGCACGAAAACGGTAAAATGACTCAGGAAGCTCTCGGGGGCATAGCCACCAATCCCCAAAAGAGCCAACACAGTCACTGCCAATAATGACCCTTTACCTAACCACTTTTTAAACAATGATTCTTCTGGCGCTTCAGCTGCTGGTAAAGGCTCCTCAGTACTGGGTGGCGGCGCTGCCGACACCTCCACTTTGGGTGGTGGCCAGGTAATTTCACTGTCTTTAACAACGGTGAGACCGCGAATAACCGTATCGTCCATATCCACCTGAAGCTGCCCGTCTTTTTCAGGGGTCAAATCAGATAATAAATGTACTAAGTTACTCGAATACAGATCACTGGAGACTTTTGCCATACGGCTGGGCAAGTCGGTGTAACCAATCAGAGTAACATCATGGTCGACTGCCACTTTACCGGGGACAGTGAGCTCACAGTTACCGCCTCGCTCCGAGGCCAAATCGACAACCACACTACCGGGCTTCATGGACTGAACCATCGCAGCCGTAATCAGCTTGGGCGCGGGTCTGCCTGGGATCAATGCAGTGGTGATGATAATGTCTACTTCCTTGGCCTGTTCAGCGAACAACGCCATTTCTGCAGCGATAAATTCATCACTCATTTGCTTGGCGTAACCACCGCCACCGCCACCATCCTCATCGGCAAAATCCAATTCAAGGAATTCGGCGCCCATGCTTTCAACTTGTTCTTTCACTTCCAACCGAGTATCAAAGGCGCGAACGATAGCCCCCATACTGTTGGCTGTGCCGACGGCGGCTAAACCCGCTACACCAGCACCAATAACCATCACTTTCGCTGGGGGAACCTTACCTGCCGCAGTTACCTGGCCGGTAAAGAAACGACCGAAGTGATTTGCTGCTTCGATAACCGCCCGGTAACCCGCAATGTTAGCCATGGCACTCAAGGCATCCATTTTCTGTGCGCGGCTGATACGTGGAAGGCTATCGATAGCAAAAACTGTCGCTTTCTTTGCAGCGAGCTGAGCGAGTAATTCAGGACTTTGGGCAGGCCAAATGTAGCTCACTATATGGGCACCTTCTTTCATCAGATCGACTTCGTGTCGACCTAAATCGGGGTGCATCATTGGGGCTCGAACTTTTAGGATAAAATCTGACTGCCCCCAGAGGGAAGGAGCGTCCATAGAGATAGTTGCACCTGCAGCCCTATAGGCATCGTCATCGTAGTGTGCCGGGTCACCGGCGCCGGATTGAACGACCACCTCATAACCAAGCTTTATTAACTTCTGAACAGAAGCCGGGGTCGCTGCGACCCGCCGCTCATCCAGAAAAATTTCTTTTGGTATACCTAATTTCATCATCAGCACTTTCTCCCCGCCCAGACTCTTTCAAGTCAGGCACTGTGGTTAAGCAAACAGGAAAGTCCTTATTGTGGACACCCCAAACCGTGACTACTTAGCTTATCAACTCAAATGACAGAGCAATTAAAAATCGACCCTCTTTAATTTTTTATATACAAATTTCGTCATTGTTTTATGCACGGAACTTCCAACTCTTTTTATTGATAAGCACACTAAACACTTCTACTCGACTTTACTCTTGGTCTAACAACTTCAATGGTATTACACCGAGCTAACCATAATCTACTTTGTCGTTAGATAACAACATTAAATATCAAGAACTTGATCTCGCTAAATAACCGCTAGAATTAATACCTACCGCCCGAATCCAAACATCCACACAGAGCGCCACTAACACCACACCATATTCCAATAATATGACCCAAGTAGGTATTAGGAAGGGTTCAATACTCGTTGAATTCATATTGATACCAACGGCATAGGACAACAATACACTCACTGAAAACGTCCAACTCCACAACCTCGGAAAGATCACTGCGAAGGGTAGCAACCAAATCAGGTACCAAGCGTTAACCACGGGAGCCATAAAGAAGAACACACCAAAGATAATATCCCCTCGGGGCATCTGCCAGATTGAAGACTTGCTGTGTTGTCTAAACAACCAAACATACACCCCCAAAAAAATAGAACCTAAAACCAGTTTGGCCATCAGCGGGTCAAACCACTGTAGTAACAATGCATAAAAAGCACTATTAAACTGCCACTCTTTACTAAAGACTAAAAGCCCCCCCATATCCGATGCTCCCTGCCAAACAAAGGGGCCGTACAACACCGCTAATACCAAGAAAAACACACCCCAATAACGCAAGGGTAACCGCCACAATATAAAGGGCGCTAATAACAGAGCAAACACCTTGGCCCCCACACTAAGAGCCAACAACCCGACGGCAATGACATACATCTGTTGTTGTCGACAAAATAACGCTGCCATCAATAATAAAACCCCTACTCCATCCGGGTGTGCAGTAAAGGCCAGCTCTTTAATCACCAAGGGTGACCATGCATAGAGCAACACCCAACGAATGTTGGCTAGGCGTAACAACAACAGGATGAGCGCCATGTCTGCCAGAGCATAGAGGAGTTGAAGTATCCACACCTCTGCCGGGGCTAACAAATGCCCCAACAAAAAGGTGTATTGCAAGGTAGGCCCGTAAATGGTCGGCACATCCGGGTAATTAATCCTGGCTAACAACCCTTGAAAGATGACTGGAATCTCGTCGTGACCAAAAAATGTGGCCGGGGCTATTCCATAAGGCGAACCTGTTTCAAAAAAACGATAACCATCCCAGAGGTAGCGGTAAAAATCGTCTTCCCATAACGGATCACCTAATACGCCAATGGCATGAAAACAGCCCGCCCAGAACAATAACCGCAGAGGGGTCAGGGACTGATCAGTCGCACATCCAAAAGCAACCAGAGTAGCCAGTAAAGACACACCAAGCAGGCCATAAAACAGCCACAAAGAAAGAAATTCTGGCTGCAATGAATACCAAGCCAACACACCGTAGGCAATGGCGCAGACAAAACCCGCGGCATCAATATCCCACCTCAACCCCAAGCCACTTTCGCCAACATTGGGAAGAGCGCCTAGGTCGTTATTATTAGCGCCAGTACCATTCATCACGCATCATTTTTTATCGTTGGATAATCACAAGATACCTTATATGGCGTGGGAATTCCCTGTGACTCAAAGATAGGTAAAAAAAAGGTAGAACTATTTACTCAACTAACACTCTATAAGGCGCACAGGGTCAGTCTTTTATAACATTCAAAAAAACAGGCGATAAGCACAATGAAAACCCGACGTTTCGGTATACCCACGTTGTTCTTACCAGTGGCATTGATATTACCCACCTTAATACTATCCGC
>JAGPWA010000054.1 GCA_018066715.1 Porticoccus sp.
TGAGGCCCCGGTCAAGTTGGCACTCAAACGCCTGTTGGCAATGCGCGCCTATAAGCGTTCACAAATTGTTGATGGTGAGCAGGATTTAGCTGTGCTGGCAGAGGTTGGTTTGAGTGAGCTTCAGGTAGAAGAGATGTATCGCTACCTGGCCATTGCAAACTATGAAGATCGCTTTGTAATCCCTACCGCTCACCGTGAAGAGGCGATGTCGGAAGCCTTTGCCGAACGTGGTGGTTGTGGTTTTTCCTTTGGCAATGGTTGTTCTACGGGTGAATCGGATATCAATTTATTCGGTACCAAGAAAACTACTCGTCGAGATGTGATCGACACCGTTCAAGTTTGGGAGGAGTAATATCGTGGATATTATCAAAGTAATTTCTCGATTGATGGACTACCCGAATGCCGAGCTTCAGGCTCAGGTACCGGAGATTGAAACAGTGATCAAAGGTGCGCGGGAAATTTCTCCCGATATGCGCCAACAGTTGACCCACCTGCTTCATGAAATTTACGACGGTGATTTACTGGATGCTCAGGAGGCCTACACAGGTATGTTTGATCGTGGCCGCTCTCTGTCGCTGTTGTTATTTGAACATGTGCACGGTGAATCTCGTGATCGTGGTCAGGCTATGGTGGACTTGCTGGGTGTTTATGAGGAGCACGGCTTCAGTATTAATGCCCGGGAGCTGCCAGATCATATTCCTCTGCACCTGGAGTTTCTAGCCCACCTGCCCGACCTTGAAGTACGTGAGGGGTTGTCTGATGTCAGTCATATTCTCGGCGTCCTCAATGCCCGCCTACAGGAACGTGAGTCGGCCTATGCTGCATTGTTTGACGCACTGCTGATGATTAGCGGCGTCAATGTTGATATCAGCGAGTTGCGGGAAAAAGTGTCAGGTGAAAAACGGGATGACACGATGGAAGAGTTGGACAAAATCTGGGAGGAGGAAGCCGTTACCTTTGGTGCCGGTGATGCTCTTGGCAGTGGTTGTTCCTCTTCAGCACCGGTCCCACCAAAAAAATCAGCCAATGATGCCGTAGCTGTTCGCTGGGCAAATTAAGGAGTAATTTATGAATAGTAATACTATCTTATTTGGCCTGTACCCCTATATGGCAGCAATGGTCTGTGTGGTCGGTTGCTGGATTCGTTATGACCGTGAGCAATACTCTTGGAAAGCAGGTTCAAGTCAGGTTATGCGCACAAAAGGTATGCGTGTAGCCAGTAACGCTTTCCACGTGGGAATATTGTTTGTATTGGCGGGTCATTTTGTTGGGTTGCTTATGCCCGAGGCTATCTACCACCATGTGATATCCACACCTAACAAGCAATTGTTAGCGATGGTATCCGGTGGTGTGTTTGGTGCTCTTTGTTTTGTCGGTATGACGATGTTGATTGTTCGCCGCTTTACCGATGAGAGAGTACAGGCAAGTAGCAGTTTTTCCGATAATCTAGTACTGGTTCTACTGTATATCCAGTTGATACTGGGTTTAAGCACTATCTTTGCTTCAAGCCAGCATATGGATGGTTCGGTGATGGTGATGTTAGCTGACTGGGCGCAATCCATCGTACTCTTCCGGCCAATGGAAGCTGCTACCTCTATTGCTCCAGTAGGTTTGGTGTATAAGCTGCACGTATTTTTGGGAATGACCTTATTCTTGATCTTCCCTTTCACGCGTCTAGTTCATATCATTAGCGGTGTAGCCGCGCCAGTAAAATACCTGCTACGCAGTTATCAGATTGTTCGTCGGAAGCGAGCGTAATCTGAGTTGTATTTGGTACGAAAGGTCGGGATAATCTCCCGGCCTTTATTTTTGGCTATTTCCAAGACAAATTGTAATGAGAGAATACCCTTATGAACTGTCCATCCACTGACAACCCTACAGATAATGCCACTGACAACACGCCAATTGAGATCTCTGAAATCAAGGTGAACGGCACTGTCATTACACCAGACAAAATTGCTGGTGAGATGCAATTCCACGCAGCTGAGTCGCAGGAAGCGGCCAAGCAAAAGGCTTCTGAAGTGTTGATTATTCAGCTGTTGTTACTGCAGAAAGCCAAAGACATGGGCTTGGATAAAGATTTGCCCACAGAGAGCGATGTGCCCTCTGAGGAAACCATTATTAGCCGGTTGATTGAGCAAGAAGCTTCAGCACAGGATGTTACAGAAGAGGAATGCCAGCGGTATTTTGATGGGAACAAGGAGCAGTTTGTCAGTCAGGATTTGATGGAGTTAAAGCATATTCTGTTGGGTGCTGATCCTGAGGATGAAGAAAAAAGAGCCTCCGCTAAACAAGCGGCAGAATCACTGATTTCAACGCTTGTTGAATCATTTGAGCAGTTTGAAGCATTGGCCAGCGAGCATTCCGACTGTCCTTCTAAGGAAACCGGTGGCAGCTTAGGACAAATTACCCGAGGCCAGACTACGCCTGATTTTGAAGAAGCAGTGTTTAAGCTTGAAGAAGGTCTTGCTAAAGACCCTGTTGAATCCAAGTATGGTTTTCATGTGGTCTATATTGACAAGAAGTTGCAAGGAAAGCAGCTGGAATTTGAGCAAGTTAAAGGCGACATAGCTAACATGTTGATGGAGTTCGGTCAGCGCAAAGCGATTGCTCAGTATATCCATAAGTTGGTCGATGAGTCTGAGGTTGAAGGTATTGATTTCGAAATAGGTCGCCCACTTACCAATTAGTCATTTTTTAATACTCTCAGCTCTTCTTTGCATGTACTTCTAAGTCCTCCATTTGGGGGTGCATGCAAATATCATCTTATTTTAGTTATCCTGCCGCCAATGGGGTTTACCTTTACGTTAACGTAAATATCGATTTTGACTTAGGCGAGAATGTTATTAGATGAAAGGATTATGACGAGTTTCGGGTTGGCTTGAATTAACTCCCAGATGACCTATCTAGTGATCGCGGTTGAGTAAGGCAAGCTGTTGAGTGACCAGTTTTTCGGCACTGTCATTGAGTCCGTTGACTCGATATAAGGGACTGTCTTCGGCGAGTGGTGATAAATCGATTTCAGTGAGTGATGAGTGAGAGCCGGTATCTTTATCCAACAATATTTCACCTGTCACGGCTTTATCCAATAATGTCATCAAGTGCTCTACACGTTTCTCATGATTGCGCTCGTTAAGTAGCTTGGACGTGGAGGGTTGCTGTTGGGAGCTTGAAATGGCACCAGCAAGCTCCACGGTGATGCCTTGAGTAGCGAGTAATTGATGCGTTAGTTGGAACAATGCGGTGGCACAGTAAATAGCTCGTAGTCGGTGGTCACCATCCTCATCTAAGTTGCTGAACTCAAGGTAGATACTGTGGCGGCTGCCACTAAGCCGGGTGGCCCCGTACAGCTCGGTAGCGTCATCTACCAAGTGGTCAAGCCGGATCATCAGTGATTCAAAGTGTTCCTGGTTGAGTATGCTTTCAAGTCGAGGTAAATTTTGGCAGATAATACCTAGCAGAGAACTATGGCAGGCAAGCTGGTTTTCAGTGGGCGATTGCCGAGTGGCCAGTAGTGGTGCAATTCGTTGTTCAAGGAGGCTCAATTCGTCAAGTTTTGTTGACTCGTCGCCGGGGAGTTGCTGAGAAAGATGGTTGAGTCTGGTAGAGATTTTACGGCCCCATTGGATGGATAGCAGTACCAAAATCGAGGTCAATACTAGCCAGAAAATGATAAAGGTTCGTATGAGCTCTTTAAATGAAGCTGAAAAATGGTGCCGATCCAGATCGATCGTGACATAACCGGCAATCGTATTGCCTATGGTTATGGGGCTGGTGTGTACACTTAACTCACTCTCTTGAAGGTGTGCTGGTTGGGCTTGGACCAAAAGGCCATGACTGGCATCGTAGACAGAGGCTCGTTTTACCCCTGCTACTCCTAGCATTTCATCAACCTCAACCTGTAGGCTGAGGGTGTCTTGGTGAATAATGGGGTCTCGTATAATTTTTGCCAGTTGGGCAGAAAGTGTTGTGCCGAGGTGATTAAGTTGTTCTGTGGCATGTAAATTTAACTGCAGGCTGAGAACCAGTGTAATCAGTAGGCCTACTGCCAGGGAAAACATCAGAGTCAATGTGGGCAGTCTTCTGGCAAGTGATTTATGCGTAGTGCCCATCAAGTAAAATTTCCGTCATATTTGTTGGTATAAGGCTTATTGACTATATTTGTTAGCCAAGTTTGTTCAATAGATGCATTCTATCTTATTCCCCGCTCTCCTATAATACCCGGCTAATAAAGGTAGCTAGTGTGGCACTTGTCACTTGCGATGGGATTAGCTGTGAGAGAAATTTTACTGATCAATGTATCTGGAGAGGATAAGCCCGGTGTTACTCGAGCTGTGTCTGAAGTGTTGGTTGAGCACGGTTCGGATATTCTGGATATTGGGCAAGCGGTGATTCACGACAGCCTAAACCTAGGTATTCTTGCAAAAATCCCCAAGGACCAGGAGGCCAAGCAAGTCCAGAAAGAAATTCTTTACAGTCTTCATGCCATGGATATGAAAGTGAGGTTCCAGTCCATCTCAGAAGAAAGCTATGAGCACTGGGTGGGACAGCAGGGTAAACCCCGTCATATTGTTACGTTGCTTGCACACCGGGTGACCGCTCAGCATATTGCTCGTGTGACCACGGCGACAGTGGAGCAGGGGCTGAATATTGACAAGATTACTCGCCTCTCTGGTCGTGTGCCGATAGAGCGTATCGAGGATAACAGTAAAGCCTGTGTGGAGTTCTCACTACGCGGGGTGCCTACTGATATGTCAGCACTACGAACTTCGTTACTGGAGTTGTCTGCTGAAATGGATGTGGATGTGGCTTACCAAGAAGATAATATCTATCGCCGAAATCGACGCTTGGTTGTGTTTGATATGGATTCCACATTGATTGATGCCGAGGTGATTGATGAGCTGGCTAAAGAAGCGGGTGTCGGTGAGCAGGTGTCAGCAATTACTGAAGCAGCCATGCGTGGTGAGCTGGATTTCAAAGAAAGCTTCACCCAGCGTATGGCTCTTTTAAAAGGTTTGGATGAGTCGGTGCTGGAACATGTCGCGGCTCGCTTGCAGTTGACGGAAGGGGCAGAATCACTGATTTCGACCCTGAAACAATTAGGTTACAAAACAGCCATCCTCTCCGGTGGTTTTGACTATTTTGGTCGTCGTATTCAGCAACAGTTGGGCATTGATTATGTGTACGCCAATCAGCTGGAAATTGTTGATGGCAAGGTCACCGGCAATGTCTCTGGGGAAGTGGTTGATGGCCAGCGCAAAGCTCAATTGTTACGGGAAATTGCTGCGGGTGAAAATATCGATCTGGAACAGGTGATCGCTGTGGGCGACGGAGCCAATGATCTGCCCATGTTGAGTATTGCCGGTTTGGGTATTGCGTTTAGAGCCAAACCTTTGGTGAAGGCCACGGCCAAGCAATCAATATCAAAGCTGGGGTTGGATGGGATTCTTTACCTGATGGGCTTTAGCGACAGGGATACTCTGCACTTAAAATAGCTGTTCAATCGTTCTGTGAAGGCTGCCCCTGGTGCAGTATCAGGTGCCAGCCCCTGTTAATACTAGTTCTCGTCACTAAAATCGTAGTTCATGACCGGCGATGGTGGTTGCAGGAAGTGCCCTTGAATATAGTGAACACCACAGCGCCATAGAGTTGGAATCATCTCTGCCCGTTCAACAAAGGGAACGATAATTTGTTCATTCTCTCCTTTTAATGCGTTAATCAGGCCTTCAACTTCTACGACACCATCCTCATTTTCATTTGCCCTTTCTATAATGACACTGTCGAATTTCACAAAGTTAACCGAGAGTTTTTTCAGCAGCTTCATTGGCTCAATGGCGAGCCCAAAATGAGATAGAGCAACATCGCCATTGATACGACACAGCTCTTCAATCAACTGGGCCGAGCGGTGGAATTGCCTTGCGACATCAATTTCACGGAGCTGGAAGACCACATGTCTTGGCAGCAGCCCGGAAGCTTTAAGGGCGACCTTCAACCAAGGGGTAAACCCTTCGTCGGCAATGGAGTGCCCACTAATATTGATAAACAGCCGTGTCGAGGGAGCCGTTTTCAATTTTACGGAAAGGGTCTTGATGGATTCAAGGATAACCCAGTGGTCGATATCAATGGCAGTAGGTGTTTTAAATACCTTGGCAATAAAGTTATCAGGTAAATGCGCACCCTGTGCTTCTGGTGCAACCTGCATCAGAACTTCGTAATATTCTTGAGGGTCGCCATGAAGAGGGATAATGGGTTGGTAAAGCAGTTCAAACTGTTTTTCTGCCAGCATGGTTCTGGCGATGCTTTCCACATCATCTTCGGTGAATTCCGGGCCAATACCTGATTCATATAATTTCGCAGCATTGGCAAAATCGGGGCTGCTCTTTTCGCCATGTAATTCTGTTATTGCACTCAGTGCGTGTTCAATACAGCTCTCAGCAGTAGTAACGGTTTCGCTGATGACGGTAGCGCCAATGCCCAGTGTCAAAGAAAGTGTCTGCTTATCAAGCTCAAACACTTGTTGATCAATATATTCGCATAGGTGGGTGGCAAATATCAGTCCGGCGTCTGCACCTGTACTAGGCAAAATCATCACAAAACTATCTTCTTTGAACCGCTTTAGGATGTAACCAGTTTTGCTTTCAGATTCAATTTTCTCTATCAGTTGCCAAACCAAGTCTTCTGTTTTCTGTAAGCCGACTTCATGTTGAGTGTTTTGATAGCGATCGATAGTGATATAGAGAAGCACAGAAGTATTATGTTTTTGGGCAGCCTGGCGAATAGTGCCGTTAATTAATTCAATCACTTTGTCGCGCTGAATATCCACGGAGCCTGAGGTCTTCTCGTTGAAAATGTCTCCCAGACTACCATTTTGGTTTTCGAGGAATGTTTTAGTAATAAGAAATTCCAGTGCAGGTTCGTTCTGGTAGTCAACTTTGGCTATCCGTAGTTCAATAGGCACGGGTATTTCGTTATTGGTCATGCCGGTGAAACGGAGGGTTTCGGTGTTTATTTCTTCATCGGCTTCAATGGGTTTGAGGAACTTCTTCAATTGTGGCCGATCCTCAGGGGAGATGTTATCAATGACAGGCAAACAGAGCATGCTCTCGTCATTGAGGTAGCCAAACAGTTGTGAGTAACTCTCATTAGCAAAGAGATAGGTGCCTTCCTGAACAATGGCAATGGCATCTTCAGAGCTGCTGAGCAATCTGTCGCAGCGGGTTTCAGCATCAGAGTAACGTCGGCGGCACGTGCGTAGACGGCGGCGTTGCTCCAAGTCGTAAAGCGTACGAGATATAGACAGTAGCAGGTGTTGATCTTCATCCATTGGGATGACATCTGCGGCACCTAGTCGGAGTCCTTCGACAATTTCTGATGGATCGTATTCATCTGAAATCAGTACAACAGGGGTGTCAAGGTTGAGTTTTCTAGTCATGGAGAAGATTGACTTGATCGGAACATCGGCACCATTGAACTGGGCAATGACTAGGTCCCAGGACTTATCCTGAAGGAGTTTTTTCAGTACATCTTCATTGTTGACATGTTTGGATTCAGACCGGTAGTTGGCATTTCGTAGCAGACTGACAACCCGGTTGGCCTCTTCGACACTGTCGTGGGTTAGGAGAAGTTTAAGTGCGTTATCTGCTGCCATGTTAAATGGGTTCCGTTGTGTATTTGAATCTCAGTATGCTTGAATCGCTAATAATATTTTGTTGAGTCTGTGGCCATTATAAGGCAATGCTTGATAAGGGCTACTGTGTCTAAATCATATGGAATAGCCTCATGACAGTTGGCGCCGTTGTTGGCTGGTATGAATGAGCCCTGAAGGGTATTTAGGCGGAATATGTGGTGCTTAAAGTAAAGGTACTTTGTGTTGTGCGTCGGGAATTTCACGTACCAGTTTTGGTACCAGGTAGCCGGGCAGTATCGCCATAAGCTCTGAGATAAGTTGTTTGGCCTGAGGGTCAGACACTTCAAAGTGGGCAGCCCCGTTTATCCGGTCTAATTGATGCAGATAATAGGGCAACACCCCAACATCAAACAGTCGCTCGCTCAACCGTTGGAGTACAGGCAGAGAGTCATTGATACCAGACAGCAGTACCGTTTGGTTCAGTAGTGTTACTCCAGCTTGTTTCAGTTGCCCCAGAGCATTGGCTACTGCTGTATCAAGTTCGTTGGGGTGGTTGCTGTGAATGACCATTGAAGGTTTCAGCCTGGTGCTGGTCAGCCATTGGATACAACGCTTAGTTACCCTATCGGGGATCACAATAGGCAGTCGGGTGTGAACCCGTAATCGCTGGACGTGATCAATTTGGGCAATTTGCTCTGTTAACCACTGGAGCTGCTTGTCACTTGTGGCTAGGGGGTCGCCGCCGCTGTAGATAACTTCAGAAATAGAGCTATCGTTGGCAATGTAATTAAGTGCCTGTTGCCACTCATGACGGCCAGGTTTGTTGTCTTGATAGGGGAAGTGACGACGAAAACAATAACGGCAGTTGATCGCACAGTTGGGGCTTACAATCAGTAGTACACGCCCGTGATATTTATGAACCAACCCGGGAATAGGGTTGGAGCTTAGTTCATCTAGTGGGTCCTCACTATAGCCTGGGGCTGCTAGCAGTTCATTTCCCAGTGGTAACACCTGCCGCAATAACGGGTCATGTGGATCACCTTTAGCGATTCGCTGTAGATAAGGAAGTGGGACTCGCAGGGAAAAGTCCTGATGTGCTTTCAGGGCCCCGTCCAGTAGCGATGAGTCCAGTTCCAGCAATTTGAGCAGCTGTTTGGGGTCACGAATACTGTTGGCGAGTTGTTCTTGCCAGGTCAAGCTATCCACAGTTGCCACAGAACGGGTTATCATAGCGGGCTCTTCTATCTAGAAAGTTTTACTGAATTTTGAGGCAATAATGGCTAACTATTCTACCAATGAATTTCGTTCCGGTCTGAAAGTAATGATGGATGGCGACCCATGCTCCATCGTGGAAAATGAATTTGTTAAACCTGGCAAGGGTCAGGCGTTCAGCCGTGTGCGTATACGCAACCTGAAAACGGGTCGGGTTTGGGATCGTACGTTTAAGTCGGGTGAATCCCTTGAGGGTGCAGATGTGATGGATCGCGACATGCAATACCTCTATACCGATGGTGAATATTGGCACTTTATGGAGCCAGATACCTTCGAGCAACACCAGGCGGATGCGAAAGTGGTGAGTGATACGGCCAAATGGCTGAGAGAGCAGGATACCGTGATTGTGACCTTATATAACGGCGTTCCCTTGTCAGTGCTCGCGCCCAATCATGTAGAGTTAGAAATTGTGGATACAGACCCTGGGCTGAAAGGTGATACGGCCCAAGGTGGTACAAAACCAGCTACCCTGAGCACCGGTGCCGTCGTCAAGGTGCCCCTATTTCTGAATATCGGTGAAACCATTAAAGTGGATACTCGGACAGGTGAGTATCTAAGTAGGGCCTGAATTTAAGTCTTCGGCCATTAATATTGAGAAGGGTGGCCTTGTGCCACCCTTCTTTTGTTCAGTATCCAATTTGGTTTTTTGTAGGGTAAGCACGGAAGGATAAAATAGATACATGGCCCATTGGCAACCGACAGCAACGCTTGAGACGCTCCGTTACCGAGCAAAAATACTGGCACAAATTCGTCAGTTTTTTGAGGTTCGTGATGTGCTTGAGGTTGATGTGCCCGTCCTGTCAGAAACAGGTGTTACTGACCTACATATCGATTGCCTTCAGACACAAGTCGGTGGTGCTATACAGTACCTCCAAAGCTCTCCTGAATATTTTATGAAACGGTTGTTGGCATCGGGTAGTGGGTCTATCTACTCTTTGGGAAAGGCCTTTCGCGATGGTGAGCGGGGCCGGCGGCATCATCCAGAATTCACTATGCTTGAATGGTACCGAACAAGCTGGGATGAGTGTCAGTTGGTAGAGGAGGTAACTTTACTTCTACGAGAACTCGGGTTGGGTTGTGATACTGAAACACTAATGTATGGGGATGTTTTTGGGCGGGTCATTGGTTTAAACCCTCATACCGTGCCCCTTGCCCAGCTCCAACAAAAAGCCAGTAGTATCGCGGGTGATGACTTTTCAAATGAAAGTCGCAGCACTTGTCTTGATCTTATTTTCAGCTTGTCAGTGGAGCCAGCTTTACCTAATGGCTTGGTGTTTATTCGCAATTACCCTGCGTGTCAGGCAGCATTAGCCCGGTTGGATAAAGACCCGATGGGAAACATCATTGCACGGCGTTTTGAGGCTTTTTTAAATGGCGTTGAATTGGCCAATGGTTATTATGAGTTGATTGATCCTGTCGAACAAAAATCTCGTTTTGATGCAGATTTAGCACTTCGTCAGGCTGAGGGGAAACCTGCTATGTCTGTAGATACTCGACTGTTAGCAGCTATGGATAGCGGCTTGCCTAGTTGTGCTGGTGTAGCATTGGGCGTTGACCGCCTATTGATGCAGTTATTGGATATCGACGATATCAGCCATGTGATGCCATTTGGTCATGTTGGGAATAATTGTGAATAACGATTTGCCATTTGCCATTTTTTTGATGGGCCCAACAGCCACGGGTAAAACAGATTTGGCGATAGCCCTTCAGTCACATTTCCCAGTGGAGTTGATCAGCGTGGACTCGGCATTGGTCTACCGGGAAATGAATATTGGCTCGGCAAAACCAGAGCCAGAGTTATTGGCACGCGTACCCCATAGATTAATCGATATCCGTGACCCCTCTGAACCGTATTCAGCTGCCGATTTTGCCCATGATGCGAGGCAGGCCATGGTGGAGATTACAGCAGAGGGTCGTATTCCTCTGTTGGTGGGTGGCACCATGCTTTATTTCAAGGCGCTTCTTGATGGTTTGGCTGACGCTCCGCCATCTAATCCTCAGATACGCGAGGCTATTGAGGCGGAAGCCGCCATTAAAGGCTGGCCTTATGTGCATGCTCAGTTGGCTGAGGTGGACCCCGATACAGCCGCACAGTTACACCCCAATCACTCTCAACGTATCCAAAGAGCGTTGGAGGTGTTTCAGATTACCGGCAGGCCTCTGTCTGAACTGAAACGTGAGCAGATGGAGAAAGGGAGTGCTTTGGCACCGATCACCGATGAGTACCAAGTTATTCAGATAGCCTTATTGCCACAAAATAGGGCGGTTCTTCATCAGCGTATTGAGCAACGCTTTAGGGGGATGCTAGAGCAGGGTTTCGAGTCAGAAGTCCGGCAGTTGCTTGAGCGTGGTGATTTGCACCCGGACCTGCCCTCCATGCGGGCAGTGGGCTATCGGCAGATGTGGCAATACCTGTCAGGTTCTGTGGGTTATGACGAAATGGTAGAGCAAGGAGTTGTGGCCACACGGCAGCTGGCCAAGCGACAGCTTACCTGGTTGAGAAAATGGTCAGATTTACATGAGATATACATCGATTCTGAGACTGGTCAGTTAAATACTTGTGAAGATATTTTGAGAGATTGCTTGAAATTACTGGGAAATGCACCCATATACAAGGGTAGGGCTCGGTAGTATGATGGCCCGTCTTGGTTTGTATGTGTATGTTTCGCCGAGCTATTTGTCTAGCTAATTGTTTTTTCGGCGGTTTATTTTGTTCCTTCGTTTAGGAGCCTTTAGTTTAGGAGAGTTGCGATGTCAAAAGGGCATAATCTACAAGACCCTTTTTTAAATGTCTTGCGCAAAGAGCATATTCCCGTCTCTATCTTTCTGGTGAATGGTATTAAGCTGCAAGGACAAATAGAGTCTTTTGATCAGTTTGTCGTGTTGTTGAAAAATACTGTGAGTCAGATGGTCTATAAGCACGCTATTTCTACTGTAGTTCCCTCTCGTCCCGTTCATTTACCTATGGCTGTTCCTGATGCCCGTGGTGAAGTTCCGGAAGGTGAGGAATAAGGAGCGCTGATTGTTTTTTGAACGTCCCGATTCCGGTGAGCTTGCTGTACTGGTCCATCTCGATCTAGCCAGTGAAAATGAACCGGAGGACCCTAGGGAGTTTGAAGAACTAGTCCTCTCTGCAGGCGGTGACCCGGTCTCCTTTATCACCGGGCATAGGAATGCTCCTCATCCTAAATTCTTTGTCGGCACCGGCAAGGCAGAGGAATTACGTCAGGCGGTTGAAGAGCACGCTGCTGGACTGGTCATTTTCAATCACAACTTGTCACCCAGCCAGGAACGAAACCTGGAACATGAACTCAAGTGTCGGGTACTTGATCGAACCGGTTTAATTCTCGACATTTTTGCTCAGCGGGCTCGCACCCATGAAGGTAAGTTACAGGTGGAGCTGGCTCAGCTGCAGCATATGTCTACACGATTGGTGCGTGGTTGGACCCACTTGGAACGGCAAAAAGGTGGTATTGGTTTACGTGGTCCTGGCGAAACCCAGTTAGAAACGGATCGACGACTATTGCGAGGGCGAATCAAATCTATTCTGAAACGATTGGAGAAGGTTCGCCGTCAGCGTGATCAAGGGCGCCGTTCCCGGCTACGCGCTGAAATCCCCACCGTCTCTCTGGTGGGCTACACCAATGCGGGTAAATCTACGTTATTCAACCGGCTCACGGAGTCGGATGTTTATACAGCGGATAAGCTGTTTGCCACACTTGACCCCACCATGCGCCGCGTTGAGCTGAATGATGTAGGTCCCACCATTTTGGCGGACACGGTAGGGTTCATTAGTCATTTGCCTCACAAATTGGTTGAGGCCTTTCCTGCGACGCTGGAAGAAGCGGCAAATGCCTCACTACTGTTGCATATAGTCGATGCTCATAGTGAGGAAAGGCAGACCAATATGCAGCGGGTCAATGAAGTGTTGGAAGAAATTGGTGCTCATGAATTACCGACATTGATGGTTTTTAACAAAATTGATCTGATGAGTGATGTGGTTGCACGGA
>JAGPWA010000058.1 GCA_018066715.1 Porticoccus sp.
GTCTCAAGAGTAATACTTGAATGTATGTGGAGTGAGTTTTGTATCGTTATCTAATAATCCTGATTGTTTCACTGGTAGGCACCTTCATTGCCCAAGGTGCTATGGCACTTGAACTCACGGGCGCTCTGACTCAGGGTTCCCTGTTGATAGGGCGTGTACCTCCGGGTACTGAAGTGGAGTTGATGAAGCGTCAGGTTAGGGTGGACGAGGGTGGCTTGTTTATTTTTGGGCTGGGTCGCGATACGCCCAGTGAAATTGAGCTGATAACCCGACAGGTTGATGGCGAGACAGAGTCCCACTTATTAGCCATTGCCCAGCGAGAATACCAGGAGCAGCGTGTGGATGGCGTTCCTCAAAAAACAGTTTCACCTCCGTCGCCGGAAGCGCTCGAGCGTATTCTTAGGGAGTCAGCGCTGGTAAAAAAAGCGAGAGCTGAAGATAACCGTAGTCAGGATTTCCTTTCAGGCTTTGTCAGACCATTAGAGGGCCCTATAACGGGTGTTTACGGTAGCCGCAGGGTCTATAACGGCAAGCCAGGCAGGCCGCACTACGGTCTGGATATTGCCGCCCCAAAGGGTACAGATGTCTTTGCCCCAGCTCCGGGTGTGGTGAGGCTGGTTCACGATGATATGTTTTACTCTGGGGGCACGTTGATTCTTGAGCATGGCCATGGCCTCAGTTCCACGTTTATTCACCTCAGCGAAGTGTTGGCGACCCCTGGCCAGCGCGTAGAGACGGGAGATTTGATTGCCCGTGTCGGTTCAACGGGCAGGGCGACAGGCCCACATTTGGACTGGCGTATCAATTGGTTTGATGTGCGGTTGGATCCCTCTCTGGTGTTAGAGCATTTTCCTGTACCGGTTCATCCCACCCCGCTTACCAATACCTCCAACTAAGACCTATAACTAAAACTACGGACAAACCCGTCAGACGTGGTTTTAGCACCGCCTTTCCCTTAAACTTGCCCCTTTAGAATCTTCTGCGCTCGGGGTTGAGATGATTGATAAGAAGTTACTGAGTATTTTGGTCTGTCCAGTGAGTAAGTCTCCACTAAAATATGACACTGAAAAAAATGAATTGATATGCAAAGTCAGTGGGTTGGCGTACCCCATTCGTGACGGTATTCCAGTGATGCTTGAAAGTGAGGCGCGTCAACTGAGCGCTGATGAAAAACTCGGCGGCGATCATTAACCAAGAGTCAGGTTATGTCAGAAGAAACCTTATTTACTAAAATCATTAACGGCGACATTCCTGCCGAGATTATCTATGAAGATGAGCACTGCTTTGCTATCAGGGATATAGCGCCCAAAGCACCCACGCATCTGCTGGTTATTCCCCGCAAGCCGATTCCAAGACTAGTCGATGCTTCATCTGAGGATAAGGCGCTACTGGGTCACCTGATGCTTGCTGTGGGCGATATTGCCAAACAAGCCGGTGTTGATGAAGCTTTCAGGGTCGTGATTAATAATGGTGCCGGTGTTGGTCAGACAGTATTTCATCTTCACTTGCATATTCTTGGTAACAAGGCGTTCTCGGAAGATAACCTGGGTTTCTGATAAACCGCTAATTAATACGGTGTTTGATAGCTTGAATAAAATTTAATAGAGGCTTGTGAGCAGGCCGCGGAACTGATTATTTATGAAAAGTGCTGAAATACGTGATGCATTTCTGACATATTTTGAAAGTCAGAAGCACACCATTGTAGCGAGTAGTAGTTTGGTGCCGGGTAATGACCCGACGCTGCTGTTTACCAATGCCGGAATGGTCCAGTTCAAGGATGTTTTTCTGGGTGGTGAGAAACGTGGCTATACCCGCGCTACATCCTCTCAGCGCTGTGTGCGAGCTGGTGGCAAGCATAATGATCTTGAAAACGTGGGGTACACCGCACGCCACCATACCTTTTTTGAAATGCTTGGAAACTTCAGCTTTGGTGACTATTTCAAGCGAGATGCTATCAAGTATGCTTGGCAGTTTCTCACGGAAGTGCTTGGTCTTCCTGAAGAGCGCTTGTGGGTCACGGTTCATATTTCTGATGATGAAGCAGCGGATATCTGGTTGAAAGAGTTGGGTGTCAGCGCCGAGCGTTTTTCCCGGCTGGATGAAGACAACTTTTGGCAAATGGGTGATACCGGTCCCTGCGGCCCTTGCTCAGAAATTTTCTACGACCATGGCGAAGATGTTCCCGGTGGCCCACCTGGTAGTGAGAATGATGATCTCGATCGCTATATTGAGATTTGGAATCTAGTCTTTATGCAGTACGAGCGGAGTGTTGACGGGACGATGGAGCCGTTGCCAAAGCCTTCGATTGATACGGGCATGGGGCTCGAGCGTATCGCGGCCGTGATGCAGGGCGTACATAGCAATTATGAAATTGACCTGTTTCAGTCACTGCTAAAAGCGGCCGCAAAGGCTACGGGAACTACCGACCTAGAGAATAAGTCATTACGTGTTATTGCGGATCATATACGCTCTTGTAGCTTCTTGATTGTGGACGGCGTGCTGCCGTCCAATGAAGGTCGAGGCTATGTACTACGGCGGATTATTCGCCGTGCTATCCGTCATGGGAACCAGCTAGGTCAAACCCAGGCATTTTTCCATACCCTGGTGTCTGCATTGGTGGCAGAGATGGGTGAAGCGTACCCAGAGTTGGCTAAGGCTCAGGTGCAAGTTGAAAAAGCGCTATTAGCAGAAGAGCAGCAATTTGAAAAAACCCTTGATAAGGGGATAACCGTTCTTGATTCAGCTTTGGCCGAATTACAGGGTGATGTCATTCCTGGAAATGTGGTCTTTACCCTTTACGATACTTATGGCTTTCCCGTTGATCTGACTAATGATATTGCTCGGGAGCGGGGATTGTCTCTTGACATGCCCGGCTATGAAGAAGCCATGAACGCCCAGCGCCAGCGAGCTCGTGCAGCGGGGTCTTTCAAAGCACCTCAATTTCAACTAAAAGCTCGTCTACTACCCAATACGGATTTTCTTGGGTATGAGAAAACATCCGCCCCTGCAAGTGTTGTGGGGATAAGCGATAAGGAAGGAAATGTTGTTGACTCCATTTCCGAAGGGAGTGAGGCAACAATTATTCTGGATCAAACCCCTTTTTATGCTGAATCAGGTGGTCAGGCGGGAGATAGTGGATACCTGCGTGCAGCAGATACAGAGTTTGACGTGCGTGACTGTCAGAAACAGGGAAGCCACTTTTTACATATTGGTGAAGTGAGGTCTGGTTCAATCAGTCTTGGTCAGCAGCTTGATGCTGAAGTACAAGCAGATGTTCGTTTGGCCACAGCCCTTAACCACTCGGCGACTCACCTGCTACATTCGGCCTTACGAGAAATCTTGGGTGATCATGTCATACAGAAAGGCTCTTTGGTTGATAGCAACCGCCTGCGTTTTGATTTTAGTCATTCAGAAGCCGTAACCCCAGAGCAGTTAAAAGCCGTTGAGCAGCGAGTGAATGCAGAAATTCGCCGTAACTCACCTGTGGAAACCGATCTTTGCGATATGGAGTCTGCTCAGAAGAAAGGCGCCATGGCGCTGTTCGGTGAAAAATATGGCGACGAGGTTCGAGTGCTGACCATGGGTGAGGGCTTCTCTGTAGAGCTTTGTGGTGGCACCCATGCCTCGCGAACCGGCGATATTGGTTTGATACGAATCACCAGTGAGGCAGGTATTGCTGCCGGTGTTAGGAGAATTGAGGCGGTGACTGGTGATCAAGCGCTGGCCTATTTGGATGATCTCGAGCAGCAGCTGGATATTATTAGTCGGACCCTCAAAGCCAATCGAGCTAATGTGGTACAGAAAGTGGCCGTACTTTGTGCCGAATCAAAAGAACTTGAAAAGCAAAATACTCAATTAAAAGGAAAGCTGGCCAGTTCAACGGGAACTGATTTGGCGGCACAGGCTCGAGATATTCATGGTGTGAAAGTTCTGGCCGCAAGTCTTGATGGTGTAGACCCTAAAGCACTGCGTGATACGGTAGACCAATTAAAGAATAAGTTGGGTTGTGCGGTGGTATTGCTGGCTGCTCCGGGTGATGAAAAAGTTGCCTTGGTGGCTGGTGTCACCAGTGATACTACTGACCGAGTCAAGGCTGGTGAGCTGATGCAATTTGTCACAGCGCAACTGGGTGGAAAAGGTGGCGGCCGACCCGATATGGCTCAAGGTGGTGGAACCGATGTTGCTGCATTACCCAGTGCTATTGATTCAGTGTTCGAATGGGTAGAGCAAAAGCTTGGCAGTTAATCGTTGAAGGAATCCTTGCTCCTTGTCTTCACCCTTAACTTTGAGCGTCATTTAGTGTTTAATTGCCGGCCACTTTTCATCAGGTTGGCATTAGGTTTTTTCAGGCTGACAAGCTGAAAAATTACACTGTAATAATCTACTTGAGTCTAGAGAGTTCATGAGTTTAATCGTTCAAAAATATGGTGGCACATCGGTTGGAACTATCGACCGAATCGAAGCAGTTGCTGAAAAAGTAGCTGGTTTCCATCACCGTGGCGATGATGTGGTTGTGGTCGTTTCTGCCATGAGTGGCGAAACCAATCGATTGATTGGGCTGGCGAGTGAGATTCATGATGAACCAAGTCCCCGTGAAATGGATGTACTGGTCTCGACCGGAGAGCAGGTAACCATAGCGTTGCTGAGTATGGCGCTACAAAAGCGTGGTTGCGATGCTCGCTCTTATACCGGTGGCCAAGTTCGAATTCTCACCGATAACTCACATGCTAAGGCTCGTATTCAGGATATTGATGCTCACCGTATACAGGCAGATTTATCGGCGGGTAGCGTTGTCGTCGTTGCCGGTTTCCAGGGAGCTGATGAGCAGGGCAATATAACCACGCTGGGGCGTGGTGGTTCTGACACAACGGCAGTAGCGTTAGCCGCAGCATTAAAAGCAGATGAATGTCAGATATACACTGATGTAGACGGCGTTTACACCACAGACCCTCGGATGGTCTCCGGTGCTCGTCGTTTGGATCAGATTACCTTTGAGGAGATGCTGGAAATGGCCAGCCAAGGCTCCAAGGTGTTGCAAATTCGTGCCGTTGAGTTTGCAGGTAAATACAAGGTTCCACTAAGGGTGCTGTCCAGTTTCGAGGATGGCCCCGGCACATTGATTACACTTGAGGATGATGACGAAATGGAAAAACCGGTTGTTTCTGGTATCGCCTTTAACCGTGATGAGGCCAAACTCACCATTCGTGGTATTCCTGATGTTCCTGGTATCGCTTCGAGAATATTGGGTGCCGTAGGTCGGGCTAATATTGAAGTAGACGTTATTGTTCAGAATGTGGCCCAGGACAATACGGCCTCCCTGACGTTTACTGTCCACCGTAACGAGCTGGCCAAGGCGAAGGGTGTACTGGAGGCAGTGGCTAAAGATCTGGGGGCTACGACGGTTGAAGCGGATGCAGGTATTGCCAAGTTGGCATTGGTCGGTGTGGGTATGCGCTCCCATGCGGGGGTGGCTGCGACAATGTTTGAAGCCTTGGCCAATGACAATATTAATATTCAGATGATCAGTACTTCAGAGATCAAAATTACCGTTGTGATTGATGAGCGTTATCTCGAGCTCGCCGTTCGAGCTCTTCACAGTGCTTTTGATCTGGAGCAATGCGATAAGTCAGAGTGAGAGAACTCTTCTATTTACCTTAATATGGAATGATTGGTATAGTATTGTTAATTCGGCTCGGTGGCAGTATTCACCGGTCTGTATTGACTTGGTTAT
This sequence comes from Porticoccus sp., assembly GCA_018066715.1. GTDB lineage: Bacteria > Pseudomonadota > Gammaproteobacteria > Pseudomonadales > Porticoccaceae > Porticoccus. The sequence continues at coordinate 5,732 of JAGPWA010000058.1, forward strand.
ACTAAAATAATAATGCCAGGGAAAAATAGGACATCAGTGTTATCACTGATAATTTGGCAGTATATAGGAGTTCAATCATGTTAATTCTCACACGTCGTGTTGGAGAAGCCTTGATTATTGGTGACGATGTTACTGTTACCGTATTAGGGGTTAAAGGAAATCAAGTTCGTGTCGGTATAGATGCACCCAAGGATGTTTCCGTTCACCGGGAAGAAATCTACCAACGAATTCAGCAGGAGAATGAAGGGCAGGATTAGCCCATATCCGCTTTGATTTTTCAGATGATATGTTATCATGCCGCCTCATTTTTTGGCGGTGACAGTAAGGTATTGTCCGAGAATATGTAAGCTGATTAATGATTTGGTGAGGTGGCCGAGCGGCTGAAGGCGCTCCCCTGCTAAGGGAGTATAGGCTTATCCCCTATCGAGGGTTCGAATCCCTCCCTCACCGCCATAAATAAAAAACCCGGCCTTGTGCCGGGTTTTTTATTTATCGGGTAGGAGAAATACGATGAGAACTCTGGTTCGACAAAATGCGGCAGAGCATTTTGGACGAGGAGCGAAAGCGACGAAGCCTCGAAGAGGTATTAGCAGCCCTTAGGCTGCTAGGATCAATCCCTCCCTCACCGCCATAAACAAAAAAGCCCGGCTTCAGCCGGGCTTTTTTGTTTATGGCGGTGAGGGAGGGATTGATCCTAGCAGCCTAAGGGCTGCTAATACCTCTTCGAGGCTTCGTCGCTTTCGCTCCTCGTCCAAAATGCTCTGCCGCAT
>JAGPWA010000061.1 GCA_018066715.1 Porticoccus sp.
AATTCGTGCGGATGCTGATCGCCAGAAAACGATTCTTTTGGCTAATGCGTATCGTGATGCTGAGCAAACTCGTGGTAAAGGTGATGCTCAGGCTACGGCCACTTATGCTGAAGCTTACAGTAAAGATGCCGAGTTCTATGCCTTTGTGCGTAGTTTGAATGCTTACAGAGAAGCCTTTTCCAGTAAGGGCGATGTGCTGTTGGTCGATCCCGACAGTGACTTTTTCCACTACCTTAATAGTCAGAAAGGTAAGTAGTACGGTAGCTATTGTTGGTGCCTACAACCTTCGACTATCAGTTGATCTATCCAGGTAGGTTGCTCGTATAAAAATGCGGCAACATACCTGAGACGGTGATAGAATTCCGTAACCGGGGCAACCCGGTTTTTTTACGACTGCGAGAGCGTCATTATGTGGCTTGATTTAGCTCGGGCATTTTGTCTGATGTTAGTGCTGGAAGGCATTATGCCGTTCATTTCTCCTGGCCGCTGGCGGAATATGGCGTCATTGTTGGCTCAAGTAGATGACCGTAGTATGCGCATAATGGGTCTGGTCAGCATGTTGCTTGGCGCGGGTGCGCTGTATTTTATAAATTAGTAAAAGTGGATCAATAGGTAGATGCAATGACTGTTGCTGATCGTTGGTTGTTACCAGATGGTGTTGAAGAAATTCTGCCCAACCAGGCGTTTAAGGTAGAACGCCTGCGTCGACAGGTTCTAGATCTATACCACGGCTGGGGATACGATCTGGTAATCCCTCCGTTGGTTGAGTTTACCGATTCACTATTGAGTGGCACTGGCTCCGATCTGGATCTGATGACGTTTAAGGTCACAGATCAAATCAGTGGCCGTATGATGGGGATTCGCGCAGACATTACTCCTCAAACTAGCCGGATGGATGCTCACAGTCTGAGACGTAATGGTCCCAGTCGACTGTGCTATGCCGGTACGGTTCTCTATACCAAACCACGTTACCCTCTAGCGAGCCGCTCCCCTATTCAGATAGGTGTGGAGCTCTATGGTGAGGCCGGGCTGGCCGCTGATATTGAAGTGATCAGCTTAATGGTGGAAACGCTGCGATTAGCCGGACTGGAAAAGCCCCAGTTGGACCTTGGTCACGTAGGTGTTTATGGCAACCTGCTGGAAGAGGCTGGGTTGAGCAAAAATCAGGAAGCCACATTGTTTGACCTGTTGCAGCGTAAGTCTGTGCCAGAGTTAGATGTTTGGGTGGCGGACAATATTAGTGATACAGCCACTGCAACGATGATTCGCGCATTGGTGGATTTAGCGGGTGATGCCTCGGTAATTGATCGAGCCCGAGAATTATTTGCTGAAGCACCTGCTGAAGTAGAACTGGCACTGGATGAGTTGCAGGCGGTTGTTGATGCATTAAAAATCAGCAGCCCAGACGCTGAATTGTATTTAGATTTAAGTGAGCTTCGCGGCTACCACTATCACACGGGGGTGGTATTTGCCGCCTATGCCCCAGGTGCGGGTCAGGCTATTGGCAATGGTGGTCGCTATGACCATGTAGGGGAGGCGTTTGGTCGATCCCGTCCTGCGACAGGATTTAATATAAGCTTGCAGGCTTTGGTTCAGCTATCCAACAATATGGATCACATCCCCAGCGGCATTTTTGTGCCTGCTGTTGAGAGTGAAAATAGTGCGCAACAAAAAGTGATTGCTGAGTTGAGAAAAAGTGGTGAACGTGTGGTCAGTGGTTTTCCTGGCCAACAGCCCAATTATGAGGAGCTACATTGTGATCGCCAGTTACTACTGGTGGGCGGTGAGTTCCAGATTAAAGCAGTTTAAATATTACTAGTTTAATAGTCTTAACGTAGGTTAGAGAAATCAGATGGGTAAGAATGTTGTGGTGCTTGGCACCCAGTGGGGCGATGAAGGTAAAGGTAAGATAGTCGATTTACTGACGGATCAGGCCTCCGTGGTTGCCAGATTCCAGGGTGGCCATAATGCGGGCCATACATTGGTTATTGATGGCAAGAAAACAGTCTTACACCTGATCCCCTCCGGTATTCTCCGTGACAACGTCACCTGCCTTATTGGTAATGGTGTGGTGTTATCACCCGAAGCATTGCTGAAAGAAATGAACGAGCTAGAGGGGCAGGGTGTCCCAGTCCGCGAACGGCTGCGTCTTTCCCCGGCATGCCCGCTGATTTTACCGATACATATTGCCTTGGACCAAGCTCGTGAACGTGCTCGTGGTAAGGCCAAAATTGGTACTACTGGTCGGGGTATCGGCCCGGCTTACGAAGATAAAGTAGCTCGGCGTGGATTGCGTTTGGGCGAGATGTTTAACCGTGAGAAGTTTGCGGTCAAACTGAAAGAGTTGATGGATTACCACAACTTTATGCTCACAGATTTCTACCATGAAGATGCGGTAGATTACGATGACACCCTGAATAAGGTGATGTCCTGGACGGACGAACTGGAGCCCATGGTCGCTGATGTAACTGGTTTGCTGCACAGTACCCGCGAGAATGGTGGCAACATCATGTTTGAGGGTGCTCAGGGATCATTGCTGGATATTGATCACGGCACTTACCCTTTTGTGACCTCCTCCAATACCACGGCTGGTGGTACTGCCACGGGTAGTGGGTTTGGTCCTTTGTACCTGGACTATGTTTTGGGTATCACCAAGGCTTATACCACTCGTGTAGGTTCGGGCCCCTTTCCCACAGAGCTTTTCTGTGAAGTGGGGCAATACCTTGGTGAAAAAGGACATGAGTTTGGCGCAACCACTGGGCGGGAACGCCGTTGTGGTTGGTTTGATGCCGTGGCGCTGAAACAGGCCATCCGGATTAACTCTGTTTCAGGTATTTGTCTGACCAAACTGGATGTACTTGATGGTCTTGAGTGCATCAAGCTATGTGTGGCTTACACAGATGCTGATGGTAATGATGCCGGTATTCCTCACCATGCGGATGATTACGAAGGCTTGGTTCCAGTTTATGAGGAAATGCCAGGCTGGACAGAGTCCACAGTGGGCGCCAAATCTCTTGATCAGCTACCAGGCAATGCTCGCGCCTACATTTCTCGAATAGAGGAAATTCTTAAAACGCCCGTGGATATTGTTTCAACGGGCCCAGATCGTGTTGAAACGATTGTCTTGCGTCACCCATTTTCCTAATATTGTTGATAGAGGAGTGCCAGTATTGATCAGTTAAACTGAGAAATACTTCGACACTCCTTATATCTCCTACCTATATGTCCTCTCCCTTTTTATTCTTATTTTTTGGTGGCACTTGCTGTCACTAGAACAGCCCCGGCTAATTTTTTTGATGGGTTAAAATAACTGACCTGTTAGTTATCGACTGCCACGATTGAAATAAAAACAGCTTCAGAATTTGCTTTTTTGTTATATCACTTCTAATGTTTTTAACATTCACTTTGTTTTATAACTATAAAAGGCAGGCCGTAGTACTCGTTGAATTAGTTTGTCATACACCGCGAGAGGCCTCCGAAGTATCGGAGATCGAATGCCAAGACTTAGGGGCAGAGTACTGTTTGGTCATCAGGTTGCTGATATCAGCTTGGTGGCATCGCTTCATACTGGTCATAACTCGTTCATTCATCAATTAAATTTGATGCCAGCCTGTTTCAATTCTGGGCATCAGAACTCAGTACTCCCTTCTGTTAACGCTGCGCTGGATGTTAGCCAGTGAATGAGGCTGTCAGTGTGATTCATACTGGGGAACTATGGCACCTAGTGGTCTACTTTGGCATGGTCATCCTACTGGTATTAACCATGCTGGGGCTTTCTTGGTTGCTGGGTCAGCGGCGTATGGATCGAGCCACGGGAGAAACCTTCGAGTCAGGGATTGTCTCCGTTGGCGACGCTCAACTATGTATCTCCGTAGAGTTTTATCTGATTGCCATCTTCTTTGTCATCTTTGATCTTGAAACCGTATTTATCTTTGCCTGGGCCATCGCCTTTTTTGAACTGGGCTGGACGGGCTATCTGGCAATTCTAGTTTTTGTGGTCATTTTGGTTGTGGCACTGATTTATGAGTGGCGTAGTGGTGCGCTGGACTGGGGTATAAAAACCCGAATTGGCCTTGAGGAAGCAAGCAAATGAAGTGGAGCCTAACTCGCCCAGAGGATGTCATTACTAGTGACGGTCGTAGTGAAGACCCAATTGAAGAACATGTTCGTCGCAACGTATGTTTTGCCAAGTTGGAAGATTTAATTGCCTGGGGGCGGGGGCACTCCCTTTGGCCGTTTAATTTTGGTTTGTCCTGCTGTTATGTGGAAATGGCGACGGCATTTACAAGCCGCCATGATATTGCCCGCTTTGGTTCTGAGGTGATTCGGGCCACCCCGCGGCAGGCCGATTTAATGGTGATTTCCGGCACCTGCTTTCTCAAGATGGCACCAGTAGTACAACGGTTGTATGAACAATTGTTGGAGCCACGCTGGATCATCTCCATGGGCTCTTGTGCTAACTCTGGTGGCATGTACGACATCTACTCTGTCGTGCAGGGCGTGGATAAGTTTATTCCGGTAGATGTCTATGTGCCCGGTTGCCCACCGCGTCCAGAGGCACTGATGCAAGGACTAATGATGCTGCAAGAGTCTGTGGGCAAAGAGCGCCGGCCGCTCAGTTGGGCTGTGGGTGATCAAACGATAGTGAAACCCGAACCTATTAGTCAGCGTGACTTGTTAACTGAAGAAAGAATGAAAACCACGGAATTGCGAGACCCAAAGAACGTGTAAGAAAGACGTGTAAAAAACGTCAGCAGACATAATAAAAAATAGCTGGGATATCGGTATGCAAGCAACTGAAACCTTGAAACAAACAGGTATTATCGCCGAACTGTACGAACGGTTTGGTGAAGGTTGTTTTATGGTTCAACCCTGCGCTGACGGCATTGCCACCCTGTGGGTGGAGAGAGCACAATTTCATTACGTTCTGACTTTTCTAAAACCAAAATTCCCCATGCTTCACGACCTGTTTGGTATTGATGAGCGGGTGAGGGTGAACCGAGAGGGACAGCCAGCAGCAGATTTCACGATTGTTTATCACCTATTGTCATTTTCAAGAAATGAAGATGTGCGTCTTAAAGTGGCGTTGGTGGAGCCGGACATTGAACTGCCGACCATTAGCGATATCTGGCCTAATGCTAATTGGTACGAGCGTGAAGCTTGGGACATGTTCGGCATTACTTTCAGCGGTCACCCTAACCTATACCGTATTCTCATGCCCCCAACGTGGGAGGGGCATCCGCTTCGTAAAGATCATCCGGCTAGGGCTACGGAAATGGAGCCCTTCAGTCTTAGTGATGAAAGGCAGGACGCCGAGCAGGAAGCATTGCGGTTCCAACCCGAACAGTGGGGTATGAAGCGCAAGACCGATGACACCGAGTTTATGTTCCTTAATCTTGGACCAAACCATCCCAGTGTTCACGGGGTATTCCGTATAGCTTTACAGTTAGACGGTGAAATTGTTGTGGATGCGGTGCCTGATATTGGCTACCACCATCGTGGTGCCGAAAAGATGGGTGAACGTCAGACTTGGCACAGCTTTATTCCCTATACCGACCGTATCGATTATTTGGGCGGGGTGATGAATAACCTGGCTTACGTGATGGCGGTGGAAAAGCTGGGGGGTATTGAGGTACCGGATCGAGCCAAAGTCATCCGCATCATGATGTCCGAGCTGTTCCGTATATCCAGCCATTTGGTATTTTATGGCACCTTTGCTCAGGATGTGGGGCAGATGTCCCCCGTCTTTTATATGTTCGCGGATAGGGAGAGATTGTTAGGCATCGTTGAGGCTGTTACTGGTGGGCGGATGCACCCGGCATGGTTCCGAATTGGCGGAGTAGCTCAGGACTTGCCCATTGGTTGGGAAAAAATGGTTCGAGACTTTATCGATGCCATGCCTGCCCGGCTGGACCACTACGACAAGATGGCCATGCAGAATACAATTTTGAAAAAACGTGCGGTGGGAATTGGTCGTTATACCCAGCAGGAAGCCATTGATTGGGGTATTACTGGGCCAGGTTTACGTGCCACAGGCGTAGATTGGGACCTACGTAGAGACCGCCCCTACGGAGGTTATGATCAGTTCGATTTTGAAGTTCCGGTGGGTAACAACGGCGACTCTTACGACAGAGCGGAGGTACGGATTGAAGAAATCCGTCAAAGCCTGAAAATTATCCGCCAATGCCTAGATAATATGCCGGAAGGCCCCTACAAGAGTGATCACCGCCTCACGACACCGCCACCTAAAGAGCGGACCATGCAGGACATTGAAACCTTGATTCATCACTTTGTTAATGTGAGTTGGGGGCCAGTGATTCCGGTAGGGGAAGCTACCCAAATGATTGAGGCGACAAAGGGTCACAATAGTTATCACTTGGTGAGCGATGGGGGCACCATGTCCTACCGCACCCGGATTCGGACACCATCTTTTCCCCACCTACAGCAAATACCTCTCATTAGTCGCGGGTTGATGATTGCTGATTTGATCACAATTGTTGCCAGCATTGATTTTGTTATGGCGGATGTGGACCGATGATAGAGCAGCTGATTATCAAAACAGACGCGTCTCTCACTTCTGAGGAAATGAGAGAAATTGATGCTGAGTTGGCCCACATGCCCCAAAAATCTGGTGCTGCCATTGATGCTTTGAAAATAGTTCAGCGTCATCGAGGCTGGGTATCTGATGAGGCTCTGGTGGCTATCGCCCATTATCTGGACATGTCCCCGGAAGCGTTAGAAGGCGTGGCAACTTTTTATAATCTAATTTACCGGCAGCCTGTGGGTGAAAAAGTCATTTTGTACTGTGACAGTGTCAGTTGCTGGATTCGTGGCTGTGACGGCGTGAAGCAAAAAATATCTGAAAAATTGGGTGTGGATTACGGTGAGACCACAACTGACAACAAGTACACCTTGATTCCAGTACCTTGCCTAGGTGCGTGTGACAAAGCCCCGGTAATGATGGTGGGGGATGATCTTCATACTAATTTGGACAATGAAAAAATTGATCAAATCTTTTTGAATAAAACGGGTTCAAATAAAATAGGTTCAAATAAAACGGGTGAAGGGGGGGACCTTTGATGGATAACTCTTCTACGGCAATACCTGTGAATGAAAAAGTTCTAACTAAGAATATTGGCCCAGATCTGGTTCCAACAGATATGGCGGCCTATGAGGCCAATGGCGGGTATCGAGCACTTCATAAAGTGATGTCAGGTATGTCGCCTAATGATTGCCTGGAAGTGATTAAAGCATCAAACCTTAGAGGTCGAGGGGGCGCCGGTTTCCCCACTGGGATGAAGTGGAGTTTTGTCCCGATGGGTGAAAAATGCAGCCCTGGACACAAATACCTGGTGTGCAATGCCGATGAAATGGAGCCGGGGACGTTTAAAGATCGACTGTTAATGGAGTGTGATCCCCATCAGCTAATTGAGGGCATGATATTAGCTGCCTACACAATTGAGGCTGACCGTTCCTATATCTTTATTCGCGGTGAATATGTGGTGGCGATCGAACGCCTTGAGCAGGCATTGGCGGATTGCTATAAAAAAGGCTACCTCGGAAAAAATATTTTAGGCAGTGGTTATGACTTAGAAATGCATGTGCACACCAGTGCTGGCCGATATATTTGTGGTGAAGAGACTGCGTTAATTAATGCTTTAGAGGGCAAGCGCGCGAACCCTCGAGCCAAACCACCGTTTCCCCAAGTGAGTGGGTTATGGGGTAGGCCTACCATCGTTAATAACGTCGAAACCCTGTGCAATATCTCACATATTATCGATAAAGGCCCCGAGTGGTTTCAGTCCCTAGGTCTCGGTGAAGACAGTGGTACCAAAATGTATGGTGCCAGTGGTTATGTAAAAAACCCCGGTTGCTGGGAGCTGCCAATTGGCACGCCTGTGCGTGAAATTCTAGAAGAACATGCTGGTGGCATGGTGGAGGGTCGCAAATTCAAAGGTTTTTTGCCGGGTGGTGGTTCAACAGACTTCTTAGTAGAAGAACATCTCGATTTACCCATGGATTACGGTTCCATTGGGGCCGCAGGGAGTCGCATGGGTACCGGCACGATGATTATTCTTGATGATAAAACCTGTCCCGTGGGCATGGTGTTGAACCTGATACGGTTTTTTGCCCATGAATCTTGTGGTTTTTGCACACCTTGTCGCGAAGGCTTGCCCTGGACTCGACAGGTCCTGGAGGATATTGAAGCAGGTCGAGGTCGCAAGGAAGACCTAGAAACACTCGTCCACCAGGTGAAATACATCGGAGCCATGGGTAATACCCACTGTGCTTTGGCCCCAGGGGCTATGGAGCCACTTCAGAGTGCACTGAAATATTTTCAGAGTGATTTTGAGGCTCATGTTGAGCAAGGGTGTTGTCCTTATACACCAGACATGAAGGCACAAGATATAAGTGCTGAAGGGGAGCAAGACTAATGCCCACGATCTATATTGATGGACAAGCTTACGACGTAGAAGAAGGGAAAAATCTCTTAGAAGCCTGTCTGAATCTTGGGCTGGATTTACCTTATTTCTGTTGGCACCCATCGATGGGTTCAATTGGCTCTTGTCGTCAATGCGCGATGGTGCAATACCAAAATGAAGAAGATACCCGTGGTCGTATCGTCATGGGTTGTATGACGCCAGTCACTGATGGTGCTAGGTTGTCTTTGACGGGTGAAACTGCCAGTGACTTCCGGAAATCCATCATTGAATCACTGATGCTGAATCACCCCCATGACTGCCCTGTTTGTGCTGAGGGTGGCGAGTGCCACTTGCAGGATATGACGGTGATGGTTGGGCATCGCGATCGTAATTATCGAGGCAAAAAGAATACTCATCGTAATCAGTACCTAGGGCCATTAATTAACCATGAAATGAATCGCTGTATCAGCTGCTATCGCTGTGTGCGTTTTTATCAGGATTATGCGGGTGGCACTGATTTGGCGGCACTGGCATCCCATGACCATGTGTATTTTGGCCGCCATCAGGACGGTGTTCTGCAAAGTGAGTTTGCGGGAAATTTGGTAGAAGTCTGTCCGACCGGTGTGTTTACCGATAAACCATTGCTCAACGATTACAGTCGTAAGTGGGACTTGCAGTCGGCACCATCCATTTGTGTGGGTTGTGCCGTGGGCTGCAACACGTCTCCAGGTGAACGCTATGGCAGGTTAAAGCGTATTCAGAATCGGTATAACCAACAGGTAAATGGTTATTTTTTATGTGACCGAGGTCGGTTTGGTGGCGATTTTGTTAACAGTGAATCCCGACTTAATTTTGCTGGAGTTCAGCAGGCGGATGGCAGTTATCAGGCCATTAAAGCTGATGAGGCGTTGAGTCAGGTAGCCAGTTTATGTCAGCCGGGAACAGTAGCTGCTGTTGGTTCTCCCCGTGCTTCTGTGGAAGCAAATTATTTATTACGTCGATTTGTGGGCAACAAACAATTTTGTTCCGGTATGGGTGATTCAGAAGGTGCTTTAGTTCAACAGGTTGTCGATACGCTGAGTACAACGCGCGCGACCAGCCCTTCTCTTCATCAAATCGAATCCGCTGATGCGATATTGATTCTGGGTGAGGATGTCAGCAATACAGCACCAAGATTGGCTCTTGCCCTGCGTCAGGCGGCACGTAACAAAGCTCTAGAGTTAGCTGCAGAAATGCGTCTGGAACCCTGGATGGATGCGGCCATTCGCAATCTAGCACAAGACCAATGCAGTCCAATGTTCATTGCTGGGGTTAATCAAAGTCGCTTAAGCGATATCGCTGAAGTCAATGTGTCACTGGCACCTGATGATATCGCTAGGCTGGGTTTTGCTGTAGCCGGGGAAATAACAGGAGCGCCTATTGGTGATTTGGGTGATGAGCTTTCCACATTGGCTGGAACCATCGCTTCAGCATTAAAAGCCGCCAAAAATCCAATAATTGTTTCCGGTACTAGCCTGATGAATTCGGCGATTATTGATGCCTCAGCAGCGGTAGCCGAGGCGCTTGCTGCTGAAAAAACTACCCTGCTTAGCTTGAGTGTTCCGGAATGTAATAGCCTCGGCGTGGCTATGCTGGATGGTGGTGAAGGTCTGGGGTTTGATGCACTGATAGCAAGTGCTGAACAGGGTGAAATTGATACCTTGGTCGTGATGGAAAACGACCTTTATCGACGTGCA
>JAGPWA010000062.1 GCA_018066715.1 Porticoccus sp.
TCATTTTGTCCTGAGGTTGAAATTGGCCTTGGTATACCTAGAGAGCCCATTCGTTTAGTCACAATAGATAATGAGATTCGTTGCAAGGGAACAAGAAACAATGATTTGGATGTGACCGAAAAACTTTATGATATAGCTGAAAAACAGAGGGACTGGCATGGTGGGTTGTGTGGCTACATCTTGAAAAAAGATTCGCCAAGTTGTGGTATGGAACGAGTAAAAATATATAACAAAGATATGCCTGCACGAAATGGAGTTGGGCTCTACGCCAAGCGATTGCTCGAAAACTTCCCGTCTCTGCCTGTAGAAGAAGAAGGGCGTTTAGGCGATGCTCATATACGAGAAAATTTTATCAGGCGTGTCTATGTCTACTCCCGCTGGAAAGCCATGCTTAACCAAGGAGTCACTATTTCCCGGCTACAGGCATTTCACGCCAATCATAAATATATATTCATGAGCCACGATCAAACTAGAGCAAGAGCGCTCGGTGCTATGTTGGCAGGGAGTAAAGATGACAACTTTAAGTCGCTGACCTCCAAATATTTTGATGACATGATGAAGCTGTTAAAAGTTATTGCAACCAGGAGTAATCATGTTAATACCCTTCAACACCTCCAAGGTTATTTGAAAACCCCACTGGATAGTGACGATAAGGAGGAATTAAATTCTGTTATTGCGGATTATCGTCAAGGTTTACTGCCTCTCATTGTTCCTATTACTTTATTGCGCCACCATTTTAGAAAATATCCTAATGACTATATAACAAAGTCTTTTTATATGAGCCCTCATCCTGGAGAATTGATGTTGCTCAACAGCATATGAAAAAAATTTATGTAGAAGACTCAATGCAACAAAATTACAACTATGTGTTGTCTGAACCGATGGGTGAGAATTTTTCTAGTGAGTTCAAGCCCGATCTAACCCCTAAAGACATGCTGTCGCTAGGTGTGTTTGGTGGTAAATATTTAAATGATTGTCAAAAAGAATTTCCAGGCGACTGGTTTGTCGGTGCGAAGTTAAGTTCTCAAGGAAAGGACATCAGCCTTAATTACTTTTCTGTAGATGCGTCTCAATCACTCAGTGAATGGCAGCGAAAAGGATGGATTGCATCTCAAGACCCTAGGGGCTGGTTCCAGTGGTATTGTCGTTACTATATGGGTAGGCGTTCAGACGACGATGCCCGACAAATAAAGAGATGGAAGGCCTTCAGGCGTCACGCAGGGGCTGTCAGGAAGTATTGCGAAAAATACGACCATAGTTGCCGGAGGAAGCAAAGGCAGGCGTTATTACACTGGGCATATGATTCGAGAATACTTTAGGTCTTTGTTGGCTGATAGAAGTTTTGGGGGTCAATTGAGAGGCTAGAGGTCATAGTTGTAGAAAAAGACAAAGATGAAAAGTTATAGAAGTTCAATCCAGGCCCATCACCTTTCATAGGTAAATGACTTCCCTGATTTTCACACAGCTAATTGGACGTTTTAAGCATGGCTAGAAAAACATTACCCACAAAGCTAAAGGTGGTCCAGAGGGTGGGGGTAAAAGGTCAGAAGGCTACTAGCATTGACCGTCGCCCCCTAACTATTCTATTTTCGCAACCGCATTTGTAGTGTTATGGCAAATATAAAACCAGCAGCACTACACAATCTTTTCTGACTCCTATCAAAGTGAGGGTGTGGGATAAGGTTATAATGGCTCTTCTTGATCACGATTAATCCACCTAAACCTTTTTTAGTGCCTAATACTGCGATCAAGTGTTGCCCTGATAGTTGCCCAGACCCAAATTACAGGCAACAAAAAACGGGGGCTGTATCACTACAACCCCCGTCGTGTTTGGCTCCGCCTGCTGGGCTCGAACCAGCGACCCAATGATTAACAGTCATTTGCTCTACCAGCTGAGCTAAGGCGGATCGGTCAAGAGGCGCGTATCTTATATATCGGTATGGGGGTAGTCAACCCCTGATGAGCTTACAGTTTCGGATAGGTTTCTACCGTATAATGTGTGGTTTTTTACGCATTAAGCTTAGGTCAAAATACTGTGTCGAAACCCTTTAGAGTGACAAGTTCTTACCAGCCAGCCGGTGATCAGCCAGCAGCGATTGAGAAGCTCATTGATGGGCTTGAAATGGGGCTGGCGGCACAGACATTACTGGGTGTCACCGGCTCAGGCAAGACCTTCACTATTGCTAATGTGATTGATCGGGTGCAACGGCCTACTATCGTGATGGCCCATAACAAAACTCTGGCAGCCCAGCTCTACGGCGAGCTTCGTGAGTTTTTCCCCGATAATGCAGTAGAGTATTTTGTTTCCTACTACGATTATTATCAGCCAGAGGCCTATGTGCCATCTTCCGGCACCTTTATAGAGAAAGATGCCTCCATTAATCAGCATATCGAACAAATGAGGTTATCTGCGACCAAGGCGTTGCTGGAGCGCAAGGATGTGATTGTGGTGGCGACAGTCTCATCTATTTATGGTCTGGGTGATCCAGAGTCTTATCTTAAAATGCTACTGCATGTGGTTCGCGGCGATAAAGTGGACCAGCGTGGCATATTGCGACGTTTGGCAGAGCTGCAATACACACGTAATGATGCAGTATTTCAGCGTGCTACATATCGAGTGCGCGGTGACGTTATTGATATTTATCCCGCTGATTCTGATCGTGAAGCCGTGCGTCTAGAATTGTTTGATGATGAAGTAGAAAACATTTCCTTGTTTGATCCACTCACTGGGGAGGTGATCAAGCGTGTTCCTCGTATTACTGTTTACCCCAAGTCTCACTATGTCACCCCGCGTCAGGTGATCCAAGATGCGATTGAGCATATAAAGAATGAGCTGGACGAGCGGTTGGATCAGCTTCGTTCAGTCCACAAGTTGGTTGAGGAGCAGCGGCTTAGCGAGCGAACCCGTTATGATCTAGAAATGATGCGGGAGTTAGGGTATTGCAACGGTATTGAAAATTATTCCCGTTATTTGTCGGGTCGTGACCCCGGTATGCCACCACCAACGCTGTTTGATTACCTGCCCGACAATGCCTTGTTGGTTATCGATGAGTCCCATGTCACCGTGCCCCAGATTGGTGGTATGTATAAGGGCGACCGCTCTCGCAAAGAAACTCTAGTGGATTATGGGTTCAGGCTTCCGTCAGCATTAGATAATCGACCACTTCGTTTCGATGAGTGGGAGAAGCTTGCACCCCAGATGATTTTTGTTTCCGCTACACCCGGTAAATACGAGCCAGAAAAAGCGGGGCAGGTGGTGGAGCAGGTCGTTCGGCCCACAGGTTTGATAGAGCCAGTGCTTGAAGTAAGGCCGGCATCCTCGCAAGTCGATGATGTGTTGTCTGAGATTAATGATTGTGTGGCCAAAGAACAGCGGGTCTTGATTACCGTTCTTACGAAACGAATGGCCGAAGATTTCACCGATTATCTTGGTGAGCACGGTGTTCGCGTTAGGTATCTGCACTCGGATATCGATACGGTGGAACGCGTGGAGATTATTCGTGATCTTCGTCTGGGTGAGTTCGATGTTCTGGTGGGTATCAACCTGCTCAGGGAGGGCCTGGATATGCCCGAAGTGGCGTTGGTGGCGGTGTTTGATGCCGACAAAGAGGGCTTTCTTCGGTCAGAACAAGCATTGATTCAGACGGTTGGTCGTGCGGCGAGAAACATAGATGGCAGGGCGATTCTCTATGCAGATAAAGTGACCGGTTCGATGCAGAGGGCTATGGATGAAACCGAGCGCCGTCGGGTAACACAGCTTGCCTACAATAAAGAGCATGGCATTGTACCCAAAGGTATTAAGAAATCCGTTGCAGATATTATGGAGGGTGCTGCAGCGGTGCCCGGCAAGGGCTCACGCAAAGTGGCTGAGTCGAAGGGTAAGTACCATGTAGATACCGATGCGCTGCATACGGAGTCTGACATCTGGAAACAAATTACTGTGCTGGAAGAGAAGATGTTTGAGAGTGCAAAAAATTTGGAGTTTGAAGAGGCAGCAAACTTGAGAGATGAAGTGACGTATTTAAAGAAGATGGTGGATGGTGTTGCCTGACCTGCGTCATAGGGAAAAATTGAGCCAGAATAAAAAATCCCCGAGTTTTGTTATGGTGATACCTTGTGTGGACCTGATGTTGTTAGACTTGTCGTGGTGTGGGTGTAATAAGGGATGCCATATACGATGGACCGTTTATAAATAATTATAAATATAGCTGAGCTGAAAACTTTATGTTCCCTGATTTTACTACCGGCATGCTAAGGGTTTACTCCTGTCGCCTCATAAAACTATTTTTTCTGTTAGTTTTGATCTTACTGTCGTCTGAATTACTTGCCGTGGATGGCAATAGTATTGAGCTTACCGACGACGAACGCTCCTGGGTTGCGGAACATCCAGCAGTTGTTGTCGGCAATTTCGCCAGTTGGGCTCCTTTTGATTATTCTGAGAATGGTGAGCCTCAAGGTTACACCGTTGATCTTGTTCGCATGCTTGGAAGCAGGACTGGCTTGGAGCTGGAGTTTATAACTGAGTTTAACTGGTTAGAATTAATGGAAAAATTCAAAGCCGGTCAAATCGACATCATGCCTTCCATCTATTTGACGGAAGAGCGTCAGGCATTTATGTCATTTACCCAACGCTACCTTATTTCACCCTTGGTGATTGTGACTCACTCAGATAACGCTGATATCAGTGATCTGTCTGACCTTTCCGGTAAGCGCGTTGTAAGCATTGCAGGTTATGCGAATACCCTGGCTCTGCAAAATAACTACCCTGATATAGAGGTCATCCTCATCGCGAATACGCTTGATGGCCTTAAAGCGGTGTCCCAAGGAACAGCTGATGCCTTTATAGAAGGTGTTGGCGTTGTTTCATACACGCTGAAGAAACACTCTATCCCAAACGTCAAGGTGGTCGGTGATGCGATATTTAAAGAGAATTTCAATTCAGACCTCTATATGGGTGTGGCAAAGAACAACATAACACTCCGGAATATTCTTGATAAGGGGTTGGCTTCCCTCAGTAGGGCAGAAAAGCACACATTGCATCAGCGCTGGCTAAGTGTGGATGCGTTTAAAGATCAAGATAAAATTAAACTGACCGAAGCTGAACAGAAGTGGCTAGATGCGCATCCGGTGATCAGGCTGGCACCGGATATTTCTTGGCCGCCGGTTGAGTGGGTGGATGAGGGTGGGCAATACAGTGGTCTGGCTTCTGACTATATAAGGTTAATTGAAGGGAAGTTGGGGATCCAGTTTGAAGTAGAAAAAAATAAACCCTGGGTGCAAGTTGTGCAGGCTGTAAAGGCTCGTGAGCTGGATGTGTTTCCCAGTATTACTCGAACTCAGTCGCGAGAGAAGTACGCCAATTTTACCCGGCCATACCTTTCCTTTCCCACCGTTATCGTCGCGCGTGATTCGATTAACTTTATCGATGGTGCCGAGGGCCTAAGGGGTTTAAAGGTTGCCGTAGTTGATGGCTATGTTTCTCACGAGTTCCTTCAGCAGAATCATCCAGAGCTGGAGCTCTACCCTCAGGTGACGATACAAGAAGCCCTGACCGCTATTTCCAAAGGAGAATACGATGCCTTTGTGGGGAATATAGCCACGGTGGGTTATACCATCCGTGAAGAGGGGTTGGTTAATATAAAAATAGCCGGCGAAATCGTTCATCGATTTGATCTGAGTATGGGGGTTCGCAAGGACTGGCCCGAATTGGTGGGTATCTTACAGAAAGCCATCGACTCCATTGATGGTCAGCAGCACGCAGAAATTTACGACAGATGGATAGGGCTTCATCACGAATATGTGGTTGACCACACACTATTATGGAAAATTTTGGCAGCCGTCCTGATTGTCGTCAGTTTAATGTATTACACCAATCGCAAGCTGAGCGGAGAAGTTAATCGGCGCAAAAAAATTGAGGAGGAGCTTCTGGATGCCAACGAGGTACTTCATGAAGCGAGGCGAGTGGCCGAACATGCCAGCCGGGCTCAGTCCCGGTTCCTGTCGAGTATGAGCCATGAGCTGCGCACACCGCTGAATGCGGTGATTGGTTTTTCCCAAATTCTAGAGATGAATGCTGAGGGGTTGGGAGAAGAAAACCGCGAGTCAGTAAAGCATATTCATGAGGCAGGGGTTCATCTGTTGGCGTTAATCGACGAGGTTCTTGATCTTGCGAGTATCAATGCAGGTAAGTTAAAGCTCTCCGTTTCAGCGATAAAATTAGAACAGGTTTTTGAAGAATGTTGTGCACTGGCAGCGCCGCTGGGTTTAAGTAAAGATGTTAGTATTAAAAGGAGCGGTGCCTGTAACCTCGTCGTTTATGCCGATGCAGTTCGGCTTAGGCAAGCCGTGCTTAACTATCTGTCAAATGCCATCAAGTATAATCGCACGGGTGGCAATGTGTGGATAAGCTGTCAGGCGGTAAGTAGTGATAGAGTGCGTATTAATGTGAAAGATACGGGTTTTGGTCTGACGAGAGAGCAAGCCGCACAGTTGTTTCAGCCCTTTGAGCGAATAGGGGCGGAAACTCGTAATATCGAAGGAACGGGCATCGGTTTGACTATAACCAAAGAGTTAATCGAGTTGATGGGCGGTTCTGTAGGTGTTGATAGTGATCCAGGGAAGGGTAGTACCTTCTGGCTGGAACTTGACGGTGTACCCTCGGATGAAAGCCCTCTGTCAGATGAGGATAGTTCAGATGGTGACAATTCAGGTGGGGCAATCTAGAAGACCGTAGCGCTTCTTAACGTTATTGTGGGCTGTTTGATGGCGGCGTTATGTGGTGGGACAGCCAGCTCGAGAGGGGCTTTTTTGCTTACAATCTCACCCGACATATACCCATAAAAAAAGGCCCGCCTATTAATAGGTGGGCCTTTTTTAATTGGTAGGCACGAGTGGATTCGAACCACCGACCCCCACCATGTCAAGGTGGTGCTCTAACCAACTGAGCTACGTGCCTGCTACTAGCCTGTCGGCTACTAACGAAGAGGCGCGTAATTTACCAGCGGTTGCCCTTTGTGACAAGCTGATTTCCTGTATTACTCCCTGTCAGGGATACAATGTAAGGGCCGCTTGATTCTGACTATTAAGACGGTAGAATGCCCCTTTTCATCATATTGCTGTACTTGCAGCATTAACCATGTGGCCTTTAGTAGGGGTCACCACTGGAAAGGACAAAATTATGCCTATTATTACCCTTCCTGACGGTAGTCAACGTAGTTTCGATAGCGCTGTTAGTATTCATGATGTTGCCGTTGATATTGGTCCTGGTCTTGCCAAGGCCGCGCTGGCCGGAAGGATTGACGGCGAACTATTAGATACCTCTTATCT
This sequence comes from Porticoccus sp., assembly GCA_018066715.1. Lineage (GTDB taxonomy): Bacteria > Pseudomonadota > Gammaproteobacteria > Pseudomonadales > Porticoccaceae > Porticoccus. Next base: position 7,327 of record JAGPWA010000062.1, read on the forward strand.
CATTGAAAATGATGTTGATCTAGCCATTGTGACGGACAAGTCCGATGAGGCGCTTGAGATTATCCGTCACTCAACGGCACATTTACTCGCTCAGGCTGTACAACAGTTGTTCCCTGAAGCTCAGGTGACCATTGGGCCAGTAATAGAAAATGGCTTTTTTTACGACTTTTCTTTTGAGCGGCCATTTACACCAGAAGATCTGGATGCCATCACCAGCAAGATGAAAGCGCTGGCAGACACCGACGAAAAAATAGCTCGCCGTGTGCTCTCTCGAGATGAGGCTATGGATTATTTTCGTAGCCTTGGAGAGAACTACAAAGCTGAAATCATCGAGGGCATCCCGGCTGATCAGGATTTGTCTTTGTACCGACAGGGCGATTTTGAAGATCTTTGTCGGGGCCCCCATGTGCCGTCCACTGGCAAGTTGAAGTACTTCAAGTTGATGAAAGTGGCGGGCGCATACTGGCGTGGTGACTCTAACAATGAAATGTTGCAGCGGATCTACGGTACTGCGTGGTCAAGTAAGAAAGAATTAAAAGCACACCTGTTTCAATTAGAAGAAGCAGAAAAGCGCGACCACCGTAAGCTGGCGAAGAAGTTTAATTTATTCCATATGCAGGAAGAAGCACCGGGCATGGTGTTCTGGCACCCGAAAGGCTGGAGTATTTATACCGAAGTTGAGCGCTATATGCGTGAGGTGCAGAGAAATAATGGCTACCGGGAGATTAAGACTCCTATGGTGGTTGATAGAACCTTATGGGAGCGCTCCGGGCACTGGGACAAATTTCGCGATAATATGTTTACCGTCGAGTCAGAATCCCGTGATTATGCCGTGAAGCCGATGAACTGCCCCTGTCATGTCCAGGTGTTTAACCAAGGCTTAAAGAGCTATCGTGATTTGCCGCTGAGGCTGGCAGAGTTTGGTTCTTGTCACCGCAATGAAGCGTCAGGCACTCTCCATGGCTTGATGCGGGTGCGTGGTTTTGTACAAGATGATGCTCACATTTTCTGTACGGAAGCTCAGATTCAAAGTGAGGTGTCGACCTTTAGTGACTTGCTGTTTGATGTCTATCGAGATTTTGGTTTTGAAGATGTGATTATTCGCCTCTCTACACGCCCGGAAGATCGTGTGGGTAGTGACGAAGTCTGGGACAAGGCTGAAGTGGCCTTGGCAGATGCATTGGCAGCAAAGGGGCTAGATTATGAGCTGCTTCCAGGCGAGGGGGCATTTTATGGCCCTAAGATCGAATATTCGTTGAGGGACTGCCTTGGGCGGGTATGGCAACTGGGTACTATTCAGGTGGATTTCTCAATGCCAGGGCGATTAGATGCCCAGTATGTATCGGAAGGAGGTTCGCGTCAGGTGCCGGTCATGTTGCACCGAGCTATTTTGGGCTCCTTTGAGCGATTTATCGGTATTTTGATTGAGCATTATGAGGGAGCGTTCCCCACATGGCTCGCTCCAGAACAGGCCGTAGTGATGAATATTACGGACGCTCAAGCCGAATATGTGGAGAAAGTGACGGATTCCTTGAAAAACAAGGGGTTCCGGGTCGAAAAGGACTTGAGAAACGAGAAGATCGGCTTTAAAATCCGCGAGCACACAATTCAGAAAGTTCCCTACCTGCTGGTTATCGGCGATAGGGAAGTTGAAACGCAGACCGTGGCAGTACGTACACGGGGTGGTGAAGACTTGGGTATTATGCGTATAGCAGAATTTTCCGAGCTTCTCACTCAGGACGTCAATCGCCGCGGTCGCGTGCATTTAAAAGACTGAAGCTGGAGAGTAAATTATCAAGAAAAGCTATGGGAAGGGATCAGCAAAGCGATCTCGTATGAATGAAGAGATCGATGTCCCCGAAGTACGTTTAATTGACGCCGAAGGTGAACAAGCAGGTATCGTTAGCCTAGCAGATGCATTAAGTGCTGCGCAGGCGGCGACTTTGGATTTGGTGGAAATATCACCAGATGCTGAGCCCCCTGTATGTAAGATAATGGATTACGGTAAGAAGCTGTTCGAAGTTAAAAAACAGCAAGCTGCTCAACGTAAAAAACAGAAGCAGACTCAGGTCAAGGAAATGAAGTTTCGTCCGGGAACGGATGTGGGGGATTATGAGATTAAGTTACGTAATCTCACACGTTTTCTGGAAAATGGGGACAAGGCCAAGGTAACCCTACGGTTCCGTGGTCGAGAAATGGCCCACCAGGAACTCGGTATGGACATGCTCAAGCGTATTGAAGTGGACCTAGTGGAACTGGGTGCAGTTGAGCAATATCCTAAGATGGAAGGTCGGCAGCTCACCATGGTGATTGCCCCTAGAAGTAAGAAAAAGTAGTAAGTAGTAAAAACCGGAAGAAGTAATAAAACACTACCCGCGTTCAGCCTTTGGCAGACTGTCCGGGAGTGACCTCTTCTAAATTTAACCCGTATATTAACGGAGAACTAAAATGCCAAAAGCAAAATCCCATAGCGGAGCAAGCAAGCGCTTTAAAAAGACCGGCGCTGGCTATAAGCATAAACACGCTAACAGAAGTCACATCCTCACAAAAATGTCTCAGAAACGTAAGCGTAATCTACGCGGTACCAGCACCATTACTGCTGCTGATGCTCCGCTGATTGATCGCCTACTGCGTTCCTGATTAACCGAATTGTTTGAGAGGATAAAGATATGCCACGTGTAAAAAGAGGTGTCACCGCACACCGTCGCCACAAAAAAATCCTGAAGCAGGCAAAAGGTTACTACGGCGCACGCAGCCGGGTATTCCGTGTTGCTACTCAGGCCGTCACTAAAGCCGGACAATACGCCTATCGTGACCGTCGCGTTAAGAAGCGTACGTTCCGTGCTTTGTGGATCACCCGGATTAATGCTCAGTCTCGTGTTGAAGGTTTGAGCTACAGCCGCCTGATCGCTGGCCTTAAGAAAGCCAATATTGAGCTTGACCGTCGTGTGTTGGCCGATCTGGCTGTTCATGATAAGGCTGCATTTGCATCTGTTGTAGAACAGGCGAAGGCTGCCCTAGCTTAACATTCATGCCGGATTGTTCGGCGTTATGTGAATGTGCATTGAAGAGGGAAAGGGCCAGAGCTCTTTCCCTTTTTTTATTTTGATACAGGCCTTTTTCTAGGGGCATAAAAATGGAAAACCTTGAGCTTCTTGCAAGCGAAGCTGAGAAGGCCGTCGATCAGGCGGCTGATGTTGCATCTCTCGACCAGGTTCGGGTCGAATACTTGGGTAAGAAGGGCCTGCTAACCGGTCTATTGAAAGCCCTTGGTAAGCTGTCGGCTGAAGAACGGCCAGCAGCGGGCGCCCGTATTAATGAGGTCAAGCAGCAGGTTCAGACTAAAATTAATCTCCGTCGGGATAATCTGGAGAATATGGCCGTGGAGGCGCGGCTAGCGGGAGAGGCTGTGGATGTCACTCTTCCAGGCCGCGGCGAAGATGTGGGCGGGTTGCACTTGATAACCCACACTATGGAGCGTATTGAATCATTTTTTACCCGGGTGGGTTATAAGGTGGAAGAGGGGCCGGAAATCGAAGACGATTACCACAACTTTGAAGCTCTTAACATTCCGGCTCATCATCCAGCGCGGGCGATGCATGACACTTTTTATGTGAATGAGAATACGGTGCTTCGCACTCATACTTCACCGGTTCAGGTTCGGACGATGAAGTCTCAGGAGCCACCCATTCGTATTATTTGCCCTGGTCGTGTCTATCGCTGTGATTCAGATTTGACCCATACGCCAATGTTTCATCAGGTAGAAGGGTTGATAGTGGATCAGGATGTGAGTATGGCTGACCTGAAAGGTACTATTGATCAGTTTCTAAAGGCGTTTTTTGAGGCAGACCTTCCCGTACGTTTTCGTCCCTCTTATTTCCCATTCACAGAGCCTTCTGCCGAGGTTGATATTCAGTGCACCAATTGCCGGGGTAAGGGTTGCCGTATCTGTAAAAATACTGGCTGGCTGGAGGTGATGGGTTGTGGGATGGTTCATCCTAATGTCTTTGCTCACTGTGATGTGGACGCCAGTAAATACAGTGGCTTTGCCTTTGGTATGGGGGTTGAGCGATTAGCCATGCTTCGCTATGGCGTTAATGATCTAAGGCTGTTTTTTGATAACGATATGCAGTTTTTGAAGCAGTTCTAAGTTAGCCTTAAAGTAGATTTAAAACAAATGGTTATAAGTGTTTGTTGAAGTAAATAATAGAAAATATTTGTGAGTGGTTAAGAAATGAAATTCAGTGAATCCTGGTTGCGGGAGTGGGTAACTCCGGCGATTGATACCACCGAGCTGGTTGCTCAGTTAACGATGGCTGGTCTTGAAGTGGATGCCGTTGAGCCAGTGGCTCCGGCCTTTAGTGGTGTGGTCGTTGGTCAGATTGTCTCCGTAGAAAAACACCCCAATGCCGATAAGCTACGAGTCTGTCAGGTAGCCGGTGGTAATGAGGATTTGGTACAGGTGGTTTGTGGTGCACCCAATGCACGGGAAGGACTGAAAATTCCTTTTGCTACCGTAGGCGCCAAATTGCCTGATGATTTTAACATCAGTAAGGCCAAGCTGAGAGACGTAGAGTCATTCGGTATGCTGTGTGCTCAGGAGGAGCTGGGGATGGGTGAGGCCTCGGATGGATTGTGGGAGCTGCCCGTTGATGCGCCCGTGGGTACCGATATACGTGAGTATCTAAGCCTAGATGACCAGATTATCGAGGTAGATTTAACACCTAACCGGGGCGACTGCCTGAGTATTCGTGGTTTGGCTCGTGACACCGGGGTGCTAAATCAGCTACCGGTTAACGAGCAGTGCTGTGATCCGGTTGAGGCTAAGATCAGTGACAGCCTCAATGTTGAATTGCGTGCACCAGAAGCGTGCTCGCGTTATGTGGGCCGAGTGATCCGAAATATCAACGTAGCTGCCGAGTCACCGATGTGGCTACAAGAGAAACTGCGTCGCAGTGGCGTTCGAAGTATTGATCCGGTTGTCGATGTGACTAACTTTGTGATGCTAGAGCTGGGGCAACCCATGCATGCTTTTGATTTTGCCAAGCTTGAGGGCGGAATCGTTGTCCGGATGGCCGAGCAAGACGAGACATTACGTCTGCTTGATGGTTCTGATGTGACTCTCAGTGCTGATACGTTGGTCATAGCAGATCAGCAAAAAGCGCTAGCCATGGCCGGTATCATGGGCGGTGAAGCAACGGCCGTGAGTAGTAATACCCGTGATATTTTTCTCGAAAGTGCTTTCTTCAATCCGATTGCCATTGCTGGCCGCTCCCGTGCCTACGGTATGCATACAGATTCTTCCCACCGCTTTGAGCGTGGTGTTGATCCTCTGTTACAGGAGGTTGCGGTAGAACGCGCGACTAAACTGTTGTTGGACATAGTTGGTGGTGAGGCTGGGCCTGTCACTATGGTTGAGGCGCAACAACACCTCCCCCAAGTATCTGACGTGACATTGACCGTAGCTCGTCTTCAACAGCAGTTGGGGTTGATGCTTGAGAGTCATTTGGTGACGGATATTTTACAGCGGTTGGGCCTAACCATTCTAAAAGCCGATGAACAGGGCTGGACTTGTAAAGTGCCTAGCTGGCGCTTTGACATCGAGATTGAGGCAGACCTAATTGAAGAGGTCGCCCGAATCTACGGCTATAATCGACTGCCTACGGCCACTATTGCGGCTGCATTGCCCATCGAGGGTATCCCTGAAACTCGTCAGGGGTTACCTGTGTTACGTCAGCAATTAATTGCTCGCGGTTATCAGGAGGCGATTACCTACTGTTTTGTAGACCCTGCAGTTCAAAAGCAATTGGCTCCCGACTTGGATGCACTGCCACTGGCTAATCCCATTGCGAGTGATATGTCCGTGATGAGAACCACCCTATGGTCAGGGTTATTACCAGCCATTCGTCACAATCTTAATCGGCAGCAAAGCCGAGTGCGGTTGTTTGAGACGGGCCTCAGCTTTGTGCCCGGGAGTGATGGCTCGCTTCTCCAAGAATCAATGATTGCTGGTGCCATTACTGGTAGCAGAGCCCCAGAACGCTGGGTTGATAACCAGGAAGAGGTGGACTTCTTCGACATCAAAGCGGATGTGGAAGCATTGTTACAGCTTGGGCACACTCATGAGCAATACAACTTTGTCTCTGCTGAACACCCTGCGCTACATCCAGGTCAGTGTGCTCGGATCGAGCGGAATGGCGTGTTGGTGGGTTACCTAGGGCAGATACATCCCCGAGTACAGAAGGCTCTAGACTTGAGTCAGCCGGTATTTGTGTTTGAGATGCAGTTGAGTCAGGTGCTTGAAAACGAGCTTCCCTTTTTCAAAGGGGTTAGTAAGTTTCCAGAGGTGCGCCGTGATCTGGCGATCATTGTTGATGAGAATATTTCTGCTGATGACCTGTGTAATACTGTTCGTCAGAATGCCGGAGAGCAATTTGTAGACTTAAAGGTATTTGATGTCTATCAAGGAAAAGGCATTGAAAACAATAGAAAAAGTGTTGCCTTAGGGTTGACCTTTAGGAACAGTTCGCGCACGCTTGCGGAAGATGAAATTAATGCCGCTGTGGAATGTGTGTTAAATGCATTAGAAAAACAGTATTCAGCGAGCCTTAGGGGTTAAGTTAGAGATGTCAGCACTCACAAAAGCCGATCTTGCCGAAATGCTCTTTGATGAGCTTGGTTTGAATAAACGGGAAGCCAAGGAGATCGTGGAATCCTTTTTTGAGGAAATACGGTCTGCTTTGGAGACTAACGAGCAGGTTAAATTGTCCGGTTTTGGTAATTTTGAACTGCGCGATAAAAATACCCGTCCAGGTCGTAACCCTAAAACGGGAGAGGAAATCCCTATTTCTGCCAGGCGTGTGGTGACATTTAAACCGGGCCAGAAATTAAAAGCGAGAGTGGAAGGCTATGCTGGAACCGAGCAATAATCACCAATTACCAGCAATTCCTGGTAAGCGTTACTTTACCATTGGAGAGGTCAGTGATCTCTGTGATGTTAAGCCACACGTGCTTAGATATTGGGAGCAGGAGTTCCCCAATCTCAGCCCAGTGAAACGCCGTGGTAATCGTCGATACTACCAGCGCCAAGATGTTCTTATTATCCGCCAAATACGGTCACTTCTCTATGAGCAAGGTTTCACCATTGGTGGCGCTAGGCAGCGGTTGACGGGCGATGATGCCGTAGAAGATGCTACTCAAGTTCGTCAGTTAATCGATCAAACCGTCGGTGAATTAGAAGAGCTACTCATGGTGCTCAAGACCTAGTTTATCCCCCTTGAATTGTTGGGTGCTTTCGGTATGATGAGCGCCTCTTTCAATCCCTCCATTTCAATATATTTCGGGGCGTAGCGCAGTCTGGTAGCGCACTACACTGGGGGTGTAGTGGTCGTCGGTTCAAATCCGGCCGCCCCGACCAACTAATAAGCTGTAACCATGTGGGTTACAGACAAAAAGGCCAGCTTCCTGAGTTGGCCTTTTTTAATGGTTGGTCGGTTTTCAGGGATACTTTTCGGTATTTTAGTAGTGAATAGTGACCCTTAGTCCCTACTCAATCGAGGCCTAGGGCTTACAGAGCGTAGAGATATTCATTGTAAAGGTAGATGTTTGTGTGGTTTTTAGATGCGTCACTAAGCCCCCACCCCAAGAAAATTAAATGAATGTCGGCTAAGAAAAGGAATGTTAAAGAAGGGTGTTAGTTGATGACCAGAAATGAAGGTGATATTAATATCGACGTTAAACGTTGAGTTGTTATAAAAAAGGAAGCTTTACTTAACTCGAATCAAACTATTTTTCTTTTGGGTTTGGGTTTTGGGTTTTGATCCAGCTTTAGCAGACTGCTTTTGAACAATATGTTGGATCAGTTGTTCCTGGGCACTATTGTTTTTCTCAA
>JAGPWA010000143.1 GCA_018066715.1 Porticoccus sp.
CCAGTATCGGCAAGATAGCGTGTGTTTGGAGGAAATATTTTTGGTAATTCACGCATTAAACGCTGTGGCTTAATTGGCGTAGCATCGGAGCAATAACCTTCCGGGTCGTCAAGAGTAAAATGTCGCTTAAGTTCTGTATCAGGTGAACCATCCTTTGATGGAGAGCTTTCACCCACGGCATATATATGTGTTCTAGGGTCTTCTTCATAGCGCTCAACCAAGCGCTCAAAAATTGCCGACAAACGACCACGCACATGCAGTTTGGCCATTGGTGTACGAGTGAAATTCACTTCAGCCGACTCCACATGAACCATACGCTTAGTCAGTAATGTATGTGTATCCCAACCATCACTCGCCCATTCACCCAGATTGGCTCCAATGGCAACAACCAGATCAACAGAAGGATCAACCAATACATCTCTAGCACTTTGGTGCCCGGCAAAGCCAACGACACCACGAAAGTTTGGGTGATATGGACTAACCAACCCCTTACCATGCGGAGTCACCAGGATTTTTCCGTCAATATCGACAGCTAAGCTCAGAATACTCCCAACGGCCTCACTCGCCTCATCGCCAATGAGAAAAACAGGGTTTTTAGCGCTTATTAATTCTTCATAGAGCTTATCAACCGCGACGTCATCAATTAAGGATGGCTTATCAATCAGGCTGCTAAGATTAAAGCTAGGCTCACCACTAAGCCCCTTGGCCCGCATTACATCGAGTGGAACGCTAAGGTGCACGGGACCTGCAGGTGACTGAAATGCCGTCATAATGGCTGAAGCCAGCTTGCTTTCAAACTGGGCTTCATGAGAAATAAGTGTGTTATAGCGAGTGCAATATTCAAAAAGACCGACTGTATTGATACCCGTGCACGAGGATTCCTGAAATGCCCCACGGCCAAAAGTAGACAGGGCAGTCTGCGCCGTAATCACCAGCATTGGAATATTGTTTTCGTAGGCAGATGCAACACCAGTAATCAAGTTGGTCGCTCCTGGGCCTGTCGTAGCGCAGCAAACGCCCAGCTTCCCAGTATTCCGGGCGTACCCATCCGCCATAAAAGCCGCGCCAGTCTCATGTCGGGCAGTGACCGCACGAGGGCCACCTCTTCGCTCACTGCGAGCCAACGCATTGTAGAGTGGCTCAATGGCTCCGCCGGGAATACCAAACACATATTCCACACCAAGCTGCTCTAAATAAGAAACTAACAAGTCCCCTAGTTCAGCTCCTTCCTCGGC
>JAGPWA010000146.1 GCA_018066715.1 Porticoccus sp.
ACCGTACGACCGCCTTCACGGATCGCAAAGCGTAGGCCATCTTCCATCGCAATCGGTGCGATCAAAGTAACCACCATCTGAATGTTGTCGCCTGGCATGACCATCTCAACGCCTTCAGGTAGCTCACAAGCACCCGTAACATCGGTAGTACGGAAGTAGAACTGTGGGCGATAGCCTTTAAAGAATGGCGTGTGACGGCCACCCTCGTCTTTAGACAGCACGTACACTTCTGCTTCGAACTTGGTGTGTGGGTTAATGGTGCCGGGCTTAGCCAGTACCTGACCACGCTCTACGTCTTCACGCTTGGTACCACGCAACAGAACACCAACATTCTCGCCAGCACGACCTTCGTCGAGCAGCTTGCGGAACATCTCAACACCCGTACAGGTGGTCTTGGTGGTTTCTTTGATACCGATGATTTCGATTTCTTCACCAACGGTAACGATACCGCGTTCTATACGACCGGTAACTACCGTACCGCGACCCGCGATAGAAAACACATCTTCAATAGGCAGCAGGAACGCACCGTCAATAGCACGCTCTGGTTCCGGGATGTAGGAATCCAGTGTTTCTACCAACTTCCTAACCGCGGTAGTACCCAGCTCATTCTCATCTTCACCATTCAGCGCCATCAGCGCAGAACCAGCAATAATGGGCGTGTCGTCACCGGGGAACTCGTAGGTATCGAGCAGCTCACGCAGCTCCATTTCTACCAGCTCAATCATTTCGTCGTATTCTTCTGAACCAACACCACCGCAATCTGCGGCCAACAGGTCTGCTTTGTTGAGGAAAACCACAACATAAGGAACACCTACCTGACGTGACAGCAGAATGTGCTCACGCGTTTGAGGCATAGGGCCATCAGTGGCACCACAAACCAGGATAGCGCCATCCATTTGGGCAGCACCCGTAATCATGTTTTTCACATAATCGGCGTGACCGGGGCAATCTACGTGGGCGTAGTGACGGTTTGGAGAGTCGTACTCTACGTGGGAGGTCGCAATAGTAATACCGCGCTCGCGCTCTTCGGGGGCATTATCAATCCCGTCGAAAGCGACCATCTCGCCACCCCATACTTC
>JAGPWA010000084.1 GCA_018066715.1 Porticoccus sp.
CAGGCTTCCAAAATTGTAATTCCTGGCCAAGAAAGTGGAATGGGAGGAATGGGTGGTATGCCCGGCGGCGGCATTATCACCTAAAAATGCTGATTAATAGCGCTGCCTACGCCTAACTTTTCACGAACAACACCGCTCTCGGGGCAGCCTATTCTCAGCTCCCCCTTAAATACAGTGATACCCCTTATGGCACTGATATGGCATTAAAAGCCACCGTTTTTAAAGCTGAGCTTCAGGTTTCCGATATGGATCGAAGCTACTTTCAGTCACATTCATTGACCTTGGCCCGCCACCCTTCTGAAACTGATGAACGAATGATGGTGAGACTGCTGGCATTCGCTTTGAATGCCCATTTTTCCCTGAACACCGGTGCACAACTGCAATTCACCAAAGGTTTGTCCTCTGATGATGAGCCAGATCTGTGGCTAAAAAACCTTCACGGTGATATTGAGCACTGGATTGAAGTGGGCCTACCGGATGAACGTCGTATTCGGAAAGGCTGCAACCGAGCCAACCGGGTGACGATTTATGCCTATGGGGAGCGTTCTGCTACCATTTGGTGGAAAAAGATTGAGGCTGACCTCAACCGTTTTGACAATCTCTCTATCTATTACCTTTCACCCTCAGATACTGCAGCACTCGCGGAGATGGCTGAACGCAATATGTCCTTGCAGGCAACAGTACAGGATGGAGCGGTCTGGTTTGGCAATACGGAAAATACACGAATGATTTCTCCTGAAACCTGGAAAGCATCTAAGCTGGAAAATCGCTAACAACTTAAGAGTCTGTTCTTTTTAGCGGCTGCTCTTTTAATGGCTAAACTTTCAATGGTTGAACCAGCACCCAAGGCTTTACCACCAACGACCACACGGTGGCATCAGTTTCCAACCACTCAATAGCCTGACCGTCACTCACCTGCCCCACTTTCTCCTCGGCCATCCATTGCTCCATTTGCGCCTTATTGTCGCGACAAACCTCTAATGCCACATCGATGAGGTCCAAATCGGGTGATACATAAATTGTTGTACCGTTGGCAAAAAATTTCTCTAACTCCTTCCAGGGAATTTTGGCCGTCTCGGTATTCAGTTCTTCTCGTTGCATTGCTATACCTAAATAATTAAGCCTGAATAGTTATACCTAAATAGCTAAACCTAAATGATGAAACCCTTAGCTTTTCCTTAGGGATTTTACACCACCTGCCCAGCGACAAACCCCGATGCCCAAGCCCATTGAAAATTAAAACCACCCAAGTGACCGGTGACATCCAACACTTCGCCCAAAAAATACAAGCCAGACTGCTTTTGGCTCTCCATGGTTTTGGAGGAAATCTCGGTGGTATCCACACCACCCAACGTTACCTCAGCCGTGCGGTAACCCTCCGTCCCCGATGGCTTTAAGTCCCAACTATGGAGTTTTTCAGCAACCTCTTCCAATAATTGACCCGGCTGTTCAGCTAATGGCTTTTCAGCCTGTTCCGACCACCATAAGGCTTCTAATTCCAACACCAGTTTTCGTGGCAATAGCTGGGACAACACGGTTCGCAGCATAGCCTTTGGCTGCTCTGCTTTCTGTGCGATAAGAAACTCCAGACAATCCGTAGTGGGCAATAAATCCACCTGTACGGACTGCCCCTCACGCCAATAACTGGAAACCTGTAACACCGCTGGACCACTTAGCCCCCGGTGAGTAAAGAGGATGTTTTCCAGAAAAGACTGTTTGCCCGCGGTAATACGCGCCGGGACAGAAACACCCGACAGTTTCTCTGACAACAACTTAAACCCATCTGTAAAGGTAAATGGCACTAATGCGGGCCGAAGGGGCACAAGCTGGTGACCGAATTGTTCGGCCAACCGATAGCCAAAGTCAGAACCACCCAAGGTCGGCACCGAAAGTCCACCGGAGGCCACTACCAGCGATGAAGCAGTCATTTCGCCCAGACTGGTTTGCAGCTTGTAGTTCTCATCAAAGGTGACTTGAGTCACTTCACATCGGGTTTTGAGCGTGACACCCGCCTGTTCAGCCTCGCTCAACAGCATATCGAGAATATCTTTCGATGAATCATCACAAAACAGCTGGCCCAAGGTTTTCTCGTGGTAACCAATCTCGTGCTTTCGTACCAGCTCAATAAAATCCCACTGGGTATAACGACTGAGGGCAGACTTACAAAAGTGTGGGTTTCCTGAAAGAAAGTTATCTGGCTCAACATACAGATTAGTGAAGTTACAACGGCCGCCACCAGACATCAGGATTTTTTTGCCCGGCTTATTGGCACACTCAAGTACCAAGACCCGGCGACCCCGCTGACCCGCAGTGATGGCACACATCAATCCTGCGGCCCCCGCACCAATAACAATCACATCCCAAGTGTTCAAACAGCTGCCTCAAGCAATAACTGGAAAGTGCGCATTCTATAAGGCAGAGACTCGGGGTACTATAGCGCCGCTTATTTATATGGTGGTGTTCGTCCGGTCAAACGGATCTGACTGAACCAGCCTCACTGAACTGCCCCAGCTAATTGTTGAGAATATAAACATGTTTAAAACGAACGAATACTTTGATGGCCAAGTGGCTTCCATCGGCTTTCAGACTGAAACACTTCCAGCCACTGTGGGCGTAATGGCACCGGGGGAATACGAATTCAGCACCAACGATAAAGAAACGATGACCGTTGTCAGCGGCGTGCTAACAGTCAAACTTCCCGGTAGCGATGAATGGAATACCTGTGCCCAAGGGGACAGTTTTATTGTGCCGGCGGGTGAGGCCTTTCAATTAAAAGTAGCGGTGGATACGGCTTATCTGTGCACTTATGAATAAAGTGTACCTATGAGTAAAGGCAACTATGAATAAAGGCACTTACGAATAAAGCTCTCGCACAACAGCCTCTAGAGAAAATCTCTTACATACCAGCAGGAGGCTTGCACCTTAAGTCCCTGCTCATTTGCCCAGTACAACCCATGTTTAACCAGCGCCTCAGCATAGCCCTGTCCACGAAATTCCGATGGAACGTAGGTTCGGGTAAAGTCCACACCACCCTCATTCCCAGTACTCTCTGGCAATAGACTGTAATTCAGAACAGCCTGTGTATTCCCTAATGCGATAACAAATGCCTGTTGATCCGGGTTGTGGCTAATCTTCATCCTGATCTACCTCTGCTTTTTCAATGCACTTTTTTATCAGCCCACTCTGACCAGCCACTAATGCCAGCTTTTGTTCACGCCGCAATCGCTTAATCTCCGCTTCCCGCTTTGAGGCACTACTCCGATCATGGCCCTGTTCGGTATACACCACTTTTTCAGGCTTACGGCCCTGAAAATACTTAGCTCCCTTTTTTGCACCCAGTTTCCCGCCCTCATTACCACCCTGGTGCTCTTGAAAACGACGGTCCACATCCGTGGTAATACCCGTATAGAGAGAGCCATCACTGGCCTTAATCATATAGACATACCAAGGTGTGGTGCTCATGATGTTTCCACCACCGGCTTTAACGCATCACCACAGTGACGGCAAAGGTAGCTGGCTTCACCTCTCAACACTTTGTTATGACGACGAATGCCGATCTGATGTGTTTTACAATCACAACGATATTTAAATTGCTGATGCTGCCGAGTGGGAATACCCACAAGATCAAACTTGGCGGTGACACTGCTATCCACACCAAAGGCATCCATTACTGCCTTCCATTCAGCACCATGGGGACGAAGTCGACGTAGGCTACCCCGGTTCAAGCCATGGAGACAATCAACTAAATAGTGTGCCACTTCGTGAGGCACTGTTACCGTCAGGTTTTCTTCATAATACTTAGCAAATATCCAGGGGTTATAGCGAATCTGTCGGTTTCTCGCTTTACCTCCTCCTTTACCCCAAGCCCAGCCTTTTTCCCTGCCCGTTACCTTATACATTCCCGCCGCACGACCACGGAGATCAAAGGCTACAGGAATCGCGGCAAAATCATGACGAAACAATGCTGAACCACGCTGAATAAAATGCTTGGTCTGCTCAATCACTTCACGCTGCTGGGATTCACTAATGGGAATGACATAATCCATCGCAGCATTATATGGATAAAATCGCATTGGAAAACAGCCGAGGTAAAAACCGTTTTATAAAACTGTTCAAAAAAAACCGTTCTAAAAAACAGAGACAAACCATTACCCGCTATAATCGCGGCATGACTCAACCCATAAAGTACGATCTACACTGCCATACCACCTGCTCCGATGGTTCACTCTCCCCCATAGAGCTGGTTAACCGTGCCGCCGAAATGGGTGTAGATGCGCTAGCTATTACCGACCACGACACTATCAGCGCGTACCAGCAGCTTGGCCCGCTGGACCAGCAACCGATTAAGATTATTCCCGGTATTGAGTTTTCTACCCAGTGGCAGAACATCAACATTCATATTCTTGGTCTGAATATTCAACTAGAGAGTGATGCCTTACAGGAAGGCGTTGCCTTTCAACATCAGGCCAGAAAAGAACGCGCCGTACTGATTGCCAAAAAACTTCATCAAATGGGGTTTCAAGGTGCGCTGGACGGCGCCGCCGCCATTGCCCATAACGGTAATGTGGGCCGCCCACACTTTGCCCAGCACCTAGTAGATATCGGTGCGGTCAGCAATATCAAACAAGCCTTTAAGAAGTACCTTGGCCCCGGAAAACCAGGCGACATTAAACAACTGTGGGCCGACATGCCCCAGATAATTCAATGGATTAGGGAAGCTGGTGGTACCGCCGTATTGGCACACCCCACCAAGTACAAACTCACCCGCACCAAGCTAAAACGACTGCTGGATGACCTTATTGAGGCTGGGGGTCAGGGTATGGAGGTGGTATCGGGCAAACAGATTCCTTCCGTTACACAGGACTTGGCTAGTATCTGTCGCGAGAAAAATTTACTGGGCTCCTGTGGCTCAGACTTCCACCGGCCGAACCAGCAATGGGCAGAATTGGGGCAATACTCAGTATACCCGGCAGATTGCCCACCGGTATGGGAGCATTGGTAGAATTGACCGCAATGACAGCCCCGAAAGACCCCTAACCGGTGGTATACTTGATCGGTTGAGGGCTGGCTAAGCATTGTAATTACTGTGAAAAAATTTCCTACCAAAGCTGATTTACGCACCGAACTGCAAAACCAGATTGATGACTACACCCGTCAAGGTGGTGAAATCGATCAGGTTCCCCGTGGTCTCAGTGGCCGAATCAATCCAAATGAAAGTCTTCAAACCCCTCTCTTTGATGGCCCCAAGACCAATCGCACCCCTATTCCAGAAGTCGTCGCTGCACTGGACTCACGCCAGAAAAAAACCGGTGCGAAAAAACCAGCCGAGAAACGGCGTAGAGAAAAGGTTATCTATGATGATTTTGGGGAGCCGCTTCGGAAAGTTTGGGTGGATGAGTAGCTGACCTGATTCAGTTGATAGCCAAAACCAGAGAGCGACAACCATACACGCTGTAAAGAGAAACCCAAGCCATGCCAAAAAAACCAACTCAAGTTAACCTCGCCTTACAAGGTGGTGGCTCTCATGGTGCATTCACCTGGGGAGTACTCGACAAATTACTAGAAGATGGCAGGCTGAGTTTTCCCGGAATTTCTGGCACATCGGCTGGAGCAATTAATACTGTTGTCTATGCCGATGGAATGATGAATGGCGGGCCAGATGGCGCACGAGAAGCACTACATGATTTCTGGCACAAACTGAGTTTGGCTGGACAATGGAGTCCGATCAAGCGAAACCCGCTAGATATGATACTGGGGAATTGGAGCCTGGATAAATCGCCTGGATTCCACATTAATAATTTATTGACCCAATCTTTCTCACCCTACCAATTAAACCCTTTGAACCTAAACCCTCTTAAGTACTTATTGGAAAATAGCATCGATTTTGAACGTGTGCGTCATTGCAATATGACAAAGCTGTTTATCTCAGCAACCAATGTAGAAACCGGCCGAGTCAAAGTATTCGAGCACCATGAGCTGACCATAGACATGGTTCTCGCCTCCTGCTGTTTGCCCATGCAATTTCAGGCCGTTGAGATAGATGGGACGCCTTATTGGGATGGCGGTTATATGGGGAACCCCGCATTATTTCCATTTTATGAAAGCACAGAATGCTCAGATATTGTTGTTATTCAAATTAATCCTATTGAGCGCAAAGGCACCCCGCGCACGCCACAAGAAATCACTGATCGAATTAATGAAATTGGATTTAACAGTTCTTTATTGAAGGATTTACGCTCCATTGAATTTGTTTCTCGGCTCATTAAAAAAGGGGTTCTTTCTGATAAAGAATACCGCGATAACCATATACATATTATTGAGAACCAAGATGCGCTGATCCCACTGGGCGTGTCATCAAAGATGAATGTTGAGTGGAAGTTTCTGCAACATCTGCGAGACATCGGTAGAGACACTGCCGGAAGTTGGCTGGAGAAAAACTTTTCCTCTATCGGAAAAAAATCTACGGTAGACCTGACAACCATGTTCAATGACGCACCTGATAAACTTGCAAAAAAGGAACATGGCTGAGCAATACCCAATAGGGCCAGGTTAATTTACCCAAGGATTAACCTTGGTACAAAAACCAAAAACATAACCCTAACTTCCTCTCCACCGGGCCTTCGATACCAGCAATAAATTTGTGCGAAAAAACCAGCAGAGAAAAATACTAGGGAAAAGTTATCTACGATGATTTTTAAGAGTCTCTTCGAAAAAAAGGGTTACGCAACAATCAGGTTGAGACTGAAGACCTTATTAATATACTGTTGACTAGCCTCATCAAACACGCTTAATTAGGATCCCACCATGACAATCAAACAAACACTTTTTTGGTCACTATTATTCTGCCTGAGCCATGCCAATGCAGACAAACTCGTGTTATCTGACATCACCCCACCAGCAGACCTTGAAAATATTCATGTGGTGAAAATCTCCAGTGATGCCCATTCAACCGATTTTATTGTCTTTGTGAAGCAGCAGGTGCCGCTTCACAAACATTTGGTACACACAGAAACACTTTATGTACTGGAAGGATCAGGGGCTTTTCAATTGGGTGAAGAGAGTTTTGATATTGGGCCAGGGGATTACATTAATGTACCAGAGGGCACGACCCACGCAGTGACGGTCACCTCACCTATCCCATTGAAAGTACTATCAGTTCAGGCACCGGAGTTTTTAGGTAAGGACAGGGTCATGGTTAACACCACCCATTGATCCATATTATGTAGTCTGAACACACAAGTTATGTCGGAAAAAACCACCAAGTAAGAAATAGAAATCATTTGAAATTACAGGCTGCCCCTGTAAATTATCGCTGTAGCTCCCGAAAGATAAACCTAGAGCAACAGACTTTATCAACATGCTGCGAAGAAGTATAAAAACGGGTTCAGAGACCATGAATATTTTTTCTACCTCCAGACTTTTTTTTCTCGCTTTCATCGGCATTGCCTTGTCCGTCTTCCTAGGCTGGAGTTTCTACGAGGAAGAAACAAAAATCATTGAGCTGGATATCCGAAGGGATACAGATGAAAAAGTCGCCGCACTGGAAAGAGAGCTTTTCATCAACCTCGAAGTCTTATTCTCTATAAAAGGTCTGTTTGATAGTTCGGATAATGTGACAGCTGCTGAGTTCAATAAATTAACACAGAGCATTCTTGCCAGGCATCCGCATATACAAGCCCTCTCATGGGCACCCAAGGTTCTTCATTCTGAGCGAGGAACCTATAAAAGGTTACGCCGTAAAGAGCTTCCTGATTTTGTGATCACAGAGCGGAAAGAACAGGGGAAAATGATACGGGCCGAGGATAGAGCGGTCTATTTCCCTGTTTATTATATTGAGCCAATAACACGGAATAAACTGGCTGTTGGTTTTGACCTTGCCTCCAACACCGAGCGACTTAAAACATTGGAAATATCCCGCGACCTTGGGACAGCACAGGCTACAGCCAGTATTACGTTGGTACAGGAAGCATCGAATCAAAAAGGGTTCATAACATTCATTCCGATCTATCAAGGAGAACCAACCACGATTGAGCAGCGACGTGATCATCTGCGTGGCTTTGTGACAGGCGTATTTAGAATAGGTGATATCTTTGACAGCGTGATCAAACACACCTCTGCTCAGGGAATAACTATAACGCTTGTGGATACCTCTAGCCCTTCCTTTGAGACACTTCATTTAAACCACTTGCCCAATGAACCAAATTCAGGGCAACGCTCCAAGTTCTCCTATCAGAAACACCTCACCAAGTTTAGTGGCAGGCAATGGTCAATAATCGCCACGCCCACCAATGGCTATGTCACTGAACGAAGAAGTCTATTACCGTATTTAATTAGCCTCTTTGGTGCACTCTTTGTGGCTCTCGGGGCAGCCTATACATTTACTGTCTTACGACGCTCTGAGTATATTGAGACAATGGTTCTCGATAGAACGAATGATCTCAATGATGCTAAGCAAAAACTTGAGACACTTTCACGGACGGATGCGCTTACCGGCATAGCCAATAGAAGATGCTTCGATGAACGACTGGAAACCGAGTGGAAGAGAGCCATCCGTGAAAAAACACCGCTTTCACTGATGATGATCGATGTTGATCACTTTAAGCAGTTCAATGATCGATACGGGCATACTGTGGGTGACAACTGCTTAATAGGTGTTGCCTCCTCTTTACAAAAATCACTTTATAGACCGGACGATCTGGTTGCACGGTATGGAGGTGAAGAATTTGTGATTATTTTGCCTAACACCAAGGATGCTAGTACACCCGCTGAGAACTGTAGGCGCGCTATTGAGAACCTACAGATTTCTCATGAAACATCCGACACCGCCCAACACATCACTATTAGTATCGGTGCAGTTACCCTGACGCCCAACAACCAGTCAGAATTAATTGAATTTACCAATAAGGCCGACAGAGCACTCTATGAAGCAAAAGAGTCAGGCCGAAATAAAGTGTGCACATGAAAAAAAGGGGCTTTAAGCCCCCTTTGAAAATGTATAGCAGTAGTTATTCAGGTCTTGATCAGGCCCGCGACATAAATTTTCCGGTCACAGTATTTACCTTCACCATTCCCCCTGTCTCCAGGTATTCTGGTACTTGTATCTCCAGCCCAGTAGAGAGGGTTGCTGGCTTACTGCGCCCAGCGGCGGTCGCGCCCTTAATGCCAGGGGCAGTATCCACTACCTCCACAATAATGGATTGGGGTAGCTCAATACCCAACAATGCACCGTCCATTACCAAGCCTACAATATCTGCCAACCCTTCAGTGATATAACCAAGTTGGTCTTCAATCTCATCGGCATTCAATCCGTATTGGCTATAGTCTTCTGAATTCATAAATATGTAGGTGTCGCCATCCAGATAGGAATACTGCAACGGTACACGGACACAATCAGCGTCTTTGAGAAGATCGTCGCCCTTATAGGATTCATCCAGTTTCTGACGGGTTTTCAGATTGGTAAAACGAATCTTGTACAGGGTGGATGCACCGCGAGAAGAAGGGCTTTTCGCCTCTACCTGTTTGACTGAATGAGGTGCGCCGTTGATCTCAACAACCATCCCTTTTTTTAATTCGTTCGCCTTTGGCACGGGTGTTTCCCCTATTTTAAATTATTGTTGGCAACCACCATCCCCGTGAGGATGACCATGCTCAATTTCTTCTGACGTTGCTTCACGCACGTCAACAATTTCAACATCAAAGGTCACCGTTTTACCCGCCAGTGGATGGTTGGTGTCCAAATCCACATTGAACTTGCCCACCTTAATCACCACAGCCTGACGAGGGCCAGCTTCTGTCTGAACAGACACCACCATACCGGCTTTTGGCTTAACTTTCCCCAGCAAATGTTTGATGGGTACGCGCTGTTCTCTGCCCTCCTCTCGGAGACCAAACCCTTTCTCTGGAAGCAGGGTCACACTAAACACGTCGCCCACTTCTTTATCGGTCAGCGCTTCTTCAAGACCGGGAGTAATACCGCGATGGCCATGCATATAAATATTGGGCTCTCCATCGTGAGAGTGCTCCATTTCCACACCGGATTCATCTCGTAGACGGTAGTGGAATCTCACCACTGAGTTATGTTCTATTTTCATCGATACTCTTTAGTAACTAATGGCAATTAATAACTAGCAGCCGTTATTAACTATGCCTGTTTTTATACTGTGATAATTACTCGCAGTGCGTCCAATTTCAATTGTGCGCCCTCTAAATAGTGAGCCAATAACTCGGTATTTGATTTCAGGTGTTCTATTTCATCTTGGCGGATATTTGGATTCACTTCTGCCAGTGCGGTGAGGCGATTAAGTTCGACCTGTTGCTCATGCGTCATTTGTGTCATGGCGGCTGAAATAATCTCTTCCTGCTGCGCCCCTGAAATCTTATCAGTTTGCGTAATCATCTGGGTTATTTCAGGCCGAGCATGGCGCACTATATCAACGCCGGTGCGCTTTTTGACAGACTTAGCCAAACTACTAAGCCGCTCAAAAGTGAGTACCTTACTCAGGTTATTATTCTTGATATCGACCACAATCCGCACCATTGGCTGGTGCAGGTAACGGTGCAATTGAAGATGTTTGGGTGCCGGGCAGTGTAGTGTGTAGATTGTTTCTAGTAACAGTGTACCGGGCTTTAACGGTGGTAGTTTTATGGTGCAAAGCGCCGTATTGCCAAAATCACCTTCCAGCACCATATCAATAGCACCACTCACCATGGGGTGCTCCCAGGTCAGGAACTGCATATCTTCGCGACTGAGCGCCTTGGTTCTGTGATAAGTGCCTGTCATACCATCACTGGGCAAGCCCGGAAAGCTGTGACAAATCATATGCTCGCCGGGGTGCAACACAATACTGTCGGCACTGTGAAATTCTTGTTCAACACCAAACTGATCAAACAGACGATCCATGTATTCCGCCAACTCCCTCATCTGTGTTGCAGCTAATAGCGCATCAACAACGTCCTCTGCCCTACGGGTATTACAGGAGTTCAGTTCAAGTAGGCGGTCTCGACCCTCATGTAAATTTTTAAGCATATTTTCTGTGGCCAGATGTGTTTGTCCAATCAGTAGCTCCAGCTCATCGTCACAACCCGCCGTTAGGCAGTGGCGCAAGGATTCTTCAAATTGTTGATACATTGCCCGCCCAATAGGACAGACTCGCTCAAAAGCATTGAGTCCATGGTGATACCAGTTCAGTAGAACTTCCTGTGCATTTTGCTTCCCTTCGCTCTGCATCCCTTCAATCCCAAGGCCTTCTGCGTGAGGATCTGAGGCATAGTACGGCACATGAATTTGTACATCGTGGCGCTGGCCAATACGATCTAACCGGCCAATCCGCTGTTCCAGCAAATCTGGATTTAAAGGTAAATCAAACAGCACGAGATGGCGTGCAAACTGGAAATTACGTCCTTCGCTGCCAATTTCAGAACAGACCAATACCTGAGCACGCTCATCTTCATCTGCAAAATAGGCCGCAGCACGGTCTCGCGCCACTAATCCCAACCCCTCGTGGAATACAGCAGATTGAACACCTTTGCGCAGCCGCAAATACTCTTCCAGAGTTTGAGCTGTACTGGCACGAGCACAAATCACCAGCACCTTTTCATCCCGGTTTTCTGCCAACCACTCAACCAACCAAGCCACTCTGGGATCGGAGATCGTCCAAACTTCATCCCCCAACACTGAGTGAGAGAGCAATAATTCAGGATGCAGTAATTCTTCTAACGTAGCACTGTCACTGGCTTCAATAAACTGTGCCGGCGCTTCCAATGGGTGAGCATTAAGATGTCGCTCGCGGAAACCTTCCACTGTTTCTCTGGTATTACGGAACAGCACTCGGCCTGTACCATGACGGTCAAGCAGGCTGTCGATAGCATCATCTATGCCCTGCTGAACCCCTTGCTGGCCAAGGTCAGTCTCTGTTTCAGGGCCCGATGTTAGCTCTGTTGCTGTTTTATCACCCAGATATTCTGTCAGCTGTTTTTTCAGTTCTGGATTATCTTGTAGCTGTACGGTCACATCATCGGCCAACAATTGCTGTACCAGATCACTTACCGGGCGGTAGCACGCCTCTTCTTCACTGAATTTCTGTAAGTCAAAATAGCGGTCTGGGTCCAGTAACCGCAACCGGGCAAAATGACCTTCAACACCCAGCTGCTCAGGCGTTGCCGTGAGCAACAGCAACCCAGGAATTTTCTGAGCCAAGGCTTCAATACACGTATATTCAGGGCTAACCTGCTGTTCGCTCCAGGTTAAGTGGTGCGCCTCATCGACAATCATTAAATCCCACGGAGCTTCCAGGGCTTGTCTATGACGCCCAACATGCTCTGTCAAAAATGACAGGCTACACAATACCAATTGAGCGGTTTCAAAGGGATTGTCTATTTCCAGAGGCTGCTCTTCAACAGACTCATCCGAGGGGTCATCTAAGCCAAATAAATCATCATCCGTATCGACTTCTTCCAGGGCCAGACAACGCGCCTCATCCAAAATGGTAAACCGCAGATTAAACCGGCGTAGCATTTCTACCAGCCATTGGTGCACCAAGCTATCGGGCACCACAATTAATGCACGGCTGGCGCGCCCGCTAATCAGCTGCTGATGTAACACCAGCCCTGCTTCAATGGTTTTACCCAGCCCCACTTCATCAGCCAATAACACCCGGGGTGCATGGCGTTGTCCTACCTGGTTGGCAATGTACAACTGATGAGGTAATAGTTGCACCCGACCACCGAGCAACCCAAACGCATCGGACTGCTGATGGCTGTGACGATGCTCCAGTGTTTCTACCCGCAGTTCAAAGCTGCTGCTTTTCTCAATCTGACCAGCAAACATACGATCCTGGGGCTTGCTAAACCGAACAAAACTATCGAGATCGATCTCTTCCAACTCTACAGTGTCGTCGTTGCCATTCTTGCCGACATACAGAATACAACCGGCCTGCTCGCGGAGTTCTATCACCTTAAGCTGCTCGCCATCCGCACTGGTGATACACTCACCCACCGGATATTCCACTCGACTTAACGGTGCACTGTCCGCTGCGTAGGTACGCTGTTCACTGGCGGCGGGAAAACTCAGGGTCACTCGCCGATTGGCGTAGTCCACCACAATACCCAGGCCAAGCTCGGACTCTGTATTGCTAATCCAACGCTGGCCGGGAATGAATTCAGGTGCTGCCAATTGATGCTCTCCAAGATGTTTAAAAACGGGGCGTATTCTAGGGAGTTCACAGGGGATAAACTACCCAAAGTTAGCATTGTCAGGATAACTACAGCTTATGACCACCAAAACTCATACCTCTATCTGGGCCTGCCCTGTCTGTCAGATGCCGCTGCTGCCCCCACAAGAACAAACTGGGCAATCACCGGCAACAAACGGGTGGCACTGTGAGAGTAATCATAGCTTCGATAGAGCAAAAGAGGGCTATACCAATCTACTATTAGCCCACCAAAAAAATTCATCTGACCCCGGCGACACCAAAACAATGGTCACCAGTCGACGGGCTTTTTTATCCGCAGGCCATTACCAACCCCTGGCAGAAAAACTCACTGCCATACTGAGTCAACATCTCAACGCTGGGGCCTGTGTACTTGATAGTGGCTGCGGTGAAGGTTATTACCTGCAGCAACTGTTAGAACAACGGGGTGATCTTCAGTTATTTGGTATTGATATCTCCCGCGATGCAACAAAACTTGCCAGCCGCCAGCTCAAAGAGGGCAGCTTTGCCGTAGCCAGCAGTTTCAATCTTCCTGTATTACCCGCTTCCGTTGATGCGGTATTACGGGTCTTTGCACCGGGTGATAACGAAGAAGTGATACGTGTTCTAAGACCTGAAGGGATTCTGGTGGTTGTCTCACCGGGGCCACGGCATTTGTTTTCACTAAAGGGGTTACTTTATAAAGAAGCTCAAGAGCACACACCACCTGACCAACCCAAAGGTTTTGATCTACTCGACGAACAACAGGTGAGCTATCCGCTGGAGATTCAGGACAATAGCGCCGTCAAGCAGCTGTTATCCATGACGCCTTTTTATTGGAAAGGTGATCGTGCCGCTAAAACCAAGCTCGATGAAGCGGAAAGCCTGAGTACTGAAGTAGATTTTTTGATCCGAGTTTATGTGCCTAATAAGCAAGCCCCGAAACAAGTACCTAAACAAGCCCCTCAACAAACCCCGACTAACCATAATGTATGGGGCCAAGCAAAAATAAAGCAGTAACAATAGCTTACCTGCGAGGCCTGCCGGTTACTTTTATCTACCATGCAGCCTCTATATACTGACCTGCAACAACAAAAGCCTCATAAGAAAAAGACTCTCCATAAAAAAGTTTCAAGGGTATGGAATGAAGACAATAAAAATTAGTCAGCGGCCATTATCACTAAAATTTCTGGCGACCTTTTTAGCCCAAACTCTGGTTCTATGTTCAGCCTTTCTCGCAACATCTACAGTGGCAGATCTGCCCATGAACGGTCTCAAATTTGAGCATAATGACACTACGTGGTTAGCGATAGGTACTGGGCTTCGGCTGCAAATGGCATCACGAAATAGTGATACTGACGACAGCTCTGAATTTTCCATTAACAGCCAGCGTTTCTATATCTCTGGTCAGCTTCACAAGTACCTTAAGTTCTATGTGAATACAGAGAAATATGAAGGCGACTCAATGATGACCATTGATGCGATACTTGCTGTCGAACTCGATCCAGCCATTAATCTCTGGGTTGGGCGAACACTCGTCCCCTCTGATCGCCCTGGCATGAATGGGCCCTACACAGGAATGAGTTGGAATCAATACAAGCAGCCTTTGTTTTCTGCCGACTACGACGGCCCAGCAGGGCAGCTAGGGCGTAGTGAGGGCGCTGTTTTTTGGGGAATGAAAAATAAATTCCATTACCTGTTAGGTGCCTTTGAGGGCTTGGAAGATAAATACGGTAATGATTCCGACCACCTGCTCTTTTCTGGTCGGTTGGCCTATAGCTTCCTCAATGTAGAAAGCAACCCTGGTTACTGGACAAGTGCGACCTATTACGGAACTCAAGGCAATATATTAACGACTGCCATCACCCTTCAATCCCAATCAGACGGCACGGGAAGCAGGACTGAATCTGGCGATTTTAATGCCTATGCTTTTGATATTTTCTCAGAGCGAGTGTTATCGAATAACGGTGTTTTCAACTTTGAAGCAGGCTATAAAGAAATCGACGTAGACTTTACTCCCGTATCACCACCCGTAGATGGGCTAGCTGAGTGCTTTTGCCTGTTTGATGGCGAGTCTTTTTATGCCACAACTGGTTATATTTTCCCAAAACCTGTTGGGCCGGGTAAATTCCAGCCCTATGTACGCTATATGGAAAAT
Organism: Porticoccus sp.; assembly: GCA_018066715.1. Taxonomy (GTDB): domain Bacteria; phylum Pseudomonadota; class Gammaproteobacteria; order Pseudomonadales; family Porticoccaceae; genus Porticoccus. The sequence goes on from JAGPWA010000084.1 coordinate 15,346, forward strand.
AACCCCAGTGATGCCGGTCAAAGTGATTCCACCGAGCTGGGGCTTAACTACATAATACTGGGCAATAAAATGAGTGTGAATTTAAACTTTGTTACTGGTGATGCCAACGCCAGTGGTTATGCCGGTAAAGATACCGACACAGTTACCCTGGGCCTTATGCTGCAGTTTTATTAATGCTCATGTCCGCCCGCACCATGAGCATGCCCATGGCTTAGTTCTTCTGACGTAGCTTTGCGTACATCGACAATTTCTACATCAAATGTCAGCGTTTTTCCAGCAAGCGGGTGATTGGTATCAATATCCACATTGAACTTACCCACCTTGATAAGCGTGACGGGGCGAACACCTTCATTCGTCTGAATTGAAACAACCATGCCCGGCTCGAGCTTACCTTCCGTCAGTACATGCTTAGAGGGCACTCTAATATCGCTTTTATCGCGGAGAATCCCATAGGCAAGCTCTGGAGGCAGCGTAATACTGTAGGTATCTCCTGGCTCCTTACTGACCATTGATAGCTCCAGACTGGCAATCATCTGCATATTGCTGTGCAGGAAAACCGTCGGATCACCATCTTTGGTACCTTC
>JAGPWA010000087.1 GCA_018066715.1 Porticoccus sp.
CATCACGCATCATTTTTTATCATTAGATAATCACAAGATACCTTATATGGCGTGGGAATTCCCTGTGACTCAAAGATAGGGGAAAAAAGGTAGAACTATTTACTCAACTTACACTCTATAAGCCACACAGGTATAAAGCCCACAAGCTCAGTCTTTTATAACATTCAAAAAAACAGGCGATAAGCACAATGAAAACCCGGCGTTACGGTATACCCACGTTGTTCTTACCAGTGGCATTGATATTACCCACCTTAATACTATCCGCTTCGATGGCGTCAGCATCCATAAATATAGCACCACCCTCCCTTGATGACCCCTACCACCTTGGCAAGGTGACGTATCATCGGAAATTAGCCTGCGGCACTTGCCTCTTATCCGAGACCACCCTTGATGCAGCCAAAGCCAGCGATTTTATTGAGAAGCTCAACACGGACCAACAGTTGATGACCCTGTTAACTGAAAAAGAGCGTTCGGCCGTCACCTTTTATCTTGAGGAATATTTTGGCCCCCGATAACTTTTTGGTACGAGGACCCACTTGATGTATCAGAAAAAACGCATTGTTTGCATTATTCCCGCCCGGGATGAAGCCCAAGCAATACAACAAGTAATAAGCGGCCTTCAGGCACTATCTGACGATAATGGCCACTCGATTATCGATGATATTTTAGTCTGTGATAACGGTTCCACTGATAACACTGCCACCCTCGCTCACGCAGCAGGGGCGCAAGTCATCACCCAACCTCAACTCGGTTACGGTATTGCTTGCCTAACCGCTCTAGGCAAGGCTAAAAATGCGGATATCTTATTATTTATCGATGGCGACAATGCCTTTAGTGCCACCCAGGCTACCCCTTTGATTCACACTGTTGCCAACGGCGCAGACTTGGCCATTGGCTCCCGTACTCTCGGCAAAATGGAGCAAGGCGCCCTCACCCTGCCCCAGCGTTTTGGCAACCGACTCGCTAGCCTATTAATTCGATGGCTGTGGGGAGCAACCGTCACTGACCTTGGTCCATTCCGCGCTATATCTCAAGGCGCCCTAAATCGACTGGCTATGGAGAATAAAACCTTTGGCTGGACCATTGAAATGCAGGTTAAAGCGATTCAACAAAAGATGACGACCGTAGAGCACCCCGTAGACACCTTCCGCCGTCTTGGTCACTCCAAAATCAGCGGTACAGTGAACGGTACTATCGGTGCAGGTGTTGGTATTTTATCGATGATAGCCAAACTTTACTGGCGGCAAGATAAACACAACCCTAAAGAAGTACGAGTACCTAACAGTCGTAATATTTCGAGCCAAATGAAGGTAAAAAATGAACATTAAACCCTCAGAAAAACCCCTAAACAACAAAATACTTCCTTTAGTATGGCTATCACTTATTTTGTTTTTTTCACCCACCGTATTTTCTGCACCCGACAGTGATTCCTTGGCGTTCTGGGCAGAAAGCAATGAGAGAAATACTCAAACCATTAATCATGATTCTTGGCAGTTTCTACTCAATCGGTATTTGAACAGCAATCACCCCAGTGGCATCAATCGTTTTAACTACGCTGCCGTCACTACGGAAGATCAAAAGGCGCTGGATGTGTATCTAAAAGAAATGCAGCAGTTAAACCCTCGGCGCTTTAGTCGCGCCGAACAAAAAGCCTATTGGATCAATCTTTACAATGCACTCACCGTAGAGATTATTCTGAAAAGCTACCCCGTGAAGTCCATCACCAAGCTCGGGGATAGTTTTTTAAGTTTTGGGCCCTGGGATGACAACCTAGTTAACATCCAGGAACATGACCTATCTCTCAATGACATAGAGCACCGTATTCTTAGGCCATTATTCCGTGACAACCGTATTCACTACGCGGTTAACTGCGCTAGCCTAAGTTGCCCCAATCTAGCTGCCACGGCTTATACAGCGACTAATACCCACAGCCAGCTAGAAGAAGCTGCTCGCCAGTATATCAATCACCCCAGAGGCGTCACTTTCGAGGGTGACAGACCAGAAGAGACCACGCTGAAAGTCTCCAGTATTTACCACTGGTATTTAGAAGACTTCGGCAACAGTGATCAGGCGCTGATCTCACATCTAGCTAGCTATGCCGAACCACCCTTAGCCGAGCAGTTACGTCAATACGATGGAAGCATAGAGAACCATTACAGCTGGAAGCTTAATGAACCCTAAAACCAAACAGATGAAGTGATGAACCAATAGCCAAGAGTGGCATCTGAGTTATTAGTGATCAGCGCCCACTCAATAAATATTTGATTAAAAAGTAGGATTAATTGATGAAATTTTTCACCCAAATTGTTGTTCTTTTTCTCCTTAGTTCACTGCATGCCTGGGCAATTGAAGATAAAGAAACCACTATCGACTGGGGTTCATCAGAAGGCATTAAAAGTCATGTTATTTTAACCCTCGAACCGAAAAAAGGCGAAGTGGCTTCTGGCCCTAATTTTGCTAATTCAGATAAAATATTTAGCGACCATTTCTCTGAAATCTACTTGGTAAGATCAACAAGCCTCGATGAGGATGAGCATTACACGCTTTATGTTACTGCGCTTTATGCCGATGATGGCTGGCGGGATTATACGAGCGCAACAGCAGGAGGCGACAATGTATCATTAGCCTTATTATCTAAAACTGCACCTAGCTGTAACGACAAAACCACCTGTAAGTATGAGGAGAGGTTGGCTATCAGCCTGAATTTTTTTGATGTTGTTGACGGACTAAGTTCCGGCCTGGACGTAAAACTCACGGGAAATAGAACAGACCACATAAAAATTCCCGGAAACTATTTTCGGGCCGTCATGCAAACTATTCGAGTAGATTAAATCATTACTTAAGTCTAAATATACTCCAGCCTAACGATAGTATTATTATATCGACAACATAGCTTTCATTGGCTATAAGAATAAACGGTGTGCCATTAAAGTAATACCTGAATAAGCCAAAACAACATATTTCAGATTTGGATCAGGAGAGCTCCATGAAGAAGAAACTCACGACCGCTGCGGGTTGCCCCGTTGCAGACAATCAAAATGTGATGACAGCAGGACCACGAGGCCCTCAACTTCTACAGGATGTATGGTTTCAGGAGAAACTAGCCCACTTTGATCGAGAGGTTATCCCAGAACGACGCATGCATGCCAAAGGCTCAGCAGCCTATGGCACATTCACCGTCACCAAAGACATCACCCGCTATACCCGTGCCAAAATTTTCAGTGATATAGGTAAAAAAACAGAGCTGTTTACACGCTTCACAACCGTGGCAGGCGAGCGAGGTGCCGCTGATGCTGAGCGTGATATTCGCGGGTTTGCCGTGAAATTTTATACGGAAGAAGGCAACTGGGATTTAGTCGGCAATAACACGCCAGTATTCTTTTTACGGGACCCACTTAAATTCCCTGACCTAAACCACGCCGTTAAACGTGACCCCAGAACCAACATGCGTAGCGCACAAAATAACTGGGATTTCTGGACCTCTCTTCCTGAGGCATTACACCAGATCACCATTGTAATGAGTGACCGCGGCATTCCCGCCACATACCGCCACATGCACGGTTTTGGCAGCCATACGTTCAGTATGATCAATGCAGACAATGAACGTTTTTGGGTGAAATTTCACTTTAAATGCCAGCAAGGTATTCAAAACCTTAGCGATGCCGAATCTGAAGTCGTCATCGGAGCTGACAGGGAAAGCCACCAACGTGACCTATATGACAGTATCGAGAAAGGTGACAACCCTCGATGGACGTTAATGCTTCAGGTGATGCCCGAAAAAGAGGCGGCCACTTGCTCCTATAATCCTTTCGACTTAACCAAAGTATGGCCTCACTCAGACTACCCACTGATCGAAGTAGGTGTGATGGAATTAAACAAAAACCCCGAAAACTATTTTGCTGAAGTGGAGCAGTCTGCCTTCAACCCCGCCAGCGTGGTCCCCGGGATTAGCTTTTCACCCGACAAAATGTTGCAGGGGCGCCTGTTCTCCTACGGCGATGCCCAACGCTATCGGTTAGGTGTCAATCACCACCAGATCCCAGTAAACGCACCACGCTGCCCAGTTCATAGCTATCACCGCGATGGCCCCATGAGAGTGGATGGCAACCACGGAAGTACATTGGGCTATGAACCTAACAGTTACGGTGAATGGCAGGAACAGCCTGACTTCTCGGAACCACCACTGGATCTTGAGGGTTCAGCCGGCCATTGGAATCACCGTGAAGACGATGACTATTATTCTCAGCCAGGCGCCCTATTCCGTTTAATGACGGCAGAACAGCAACAAGCCTTATTTGAGAACACGGCACGTTCCGTCGGTGGAGCTAGTGAGGATATTCAACAGCGGCATATTGATCACTGCACTAAAGCGGACCCGGCCTACGGTAAGGGTGTGGCCGCGGCCTTGGAGAGAATAAAGTAATAAAAAGGCTGTTTCTAGAAAAGCTGTAATCCAAGAAGTGATGATTACTGGTAGAGATCATCACTCCTTGGATTTTTCTATCTATTTTTTGTCTTGCTCAAAGAACCACTAAAAAGAACAACTAAAAAGCAATTTACTGACCAAACACCTTCTTCAATAGCGAGGTCGTTTGTTTAACAGGGTCTTTCCTAATAGCCGCCTCTTCCTGAGCCAGATAGTAGAAAATCCCATCCATCCCCTTGTTAATGGTGTACTCGGTGAGGTCCCCTTTAATATCTGGCACCAGAGGAATGGTCTTGTAGTTGCTCATCATCGCATCATAGGTTTGCACGGCCCCAACCTCGCTGAGGCTATTTTCAATCACCGGGCGCATTTCATCGGCTAATTGAGGACTCATCTTTTCTCTAAAATAGCTCGTAGCTGAATCATCTGGACCATTATAAATTTTCTTGGCATCTTCAATACTCATATCGGTGATAGCGGCCAAAAACAGTTCCTTGGCCTTTGGCGTTGCAGCTTCTGCACCACGATTTAGCTTGGTTTCCAAGTCATCCATCATTCCGCCCATACCCACTGTGTCGAGTAAACCCTTAGCCTGTTGAATCTCTGGCGGCAGTGGAATATGAATGGCATCATCAAGATTAAATCCGTCTGGCTTACCCAGTTGAGCGACCACATTCTCAGTACCTACTTTCAGAGCATCCTTGAGCCCTGCACTTATATCCTCAACACTGAGTGCTGACAATGCGTTACTTGCAGTACTTGAGGTGCTACTCGTACTCTCCGGTTCGGTGTTAACCACCTCATCCAATAGGCTTTTCCCTGTATCCCACCAACTCCCTGCATTGACAGGCAATTGCAAGAATACCAATGACACACCAATAAGCGCTGTAATTTTTTTCATGTGAGGCCTCCGAGCCTGGTTGTTAGGTAGACAACATTTATCCTCAGCTTACCACGCACCCAGAACCTTGCGTGAGACCTAGACATACTCAAATTGTCTTTCAAGAGGCCTCTTAACAGACCCCTTAAAATACCTATCAATATTCTGTCAGACATTAATCACTAAGCGTTTATACTTCACCCTCATACCCAGCCTGAATTTGCTGGTAATAAGCGATACCAAGGGCCTGCTAACACTAATGAGCTTTACCACTTTTGGCCTATCCGCCCCAATTCTTGATGCTGTTGCTGAACAGGGCTACGACACGCCAACCCCTATTCAGTCAAAAGCCATACCCCCTGCCATGCAAGGCAAGGATGTGATGGCTGCAGCTCAAACCGGC
>JAGPWA010000088.1 GCA_018066715.1 Porticoccus sp.
GTGACCTGAAGTAAACGCTCCGCAATACGTACACGCATCCGCGTCATAGGAACACGTTTTTCGACACGATCGCCAACAGCAGAAACAATAGGCGCTACAGACGTTTGTACGGCTGGGGCCGGTACTGCTTTAGCCACAGGAGCCGCCGGTGGTTGTTGCCATGCCACCACATCTTCCTTAGAAATTCTCCCACCCTTTCCAGTACCCGTGACTTGCTGGAGATCGATACCGCGCTCATCCGCAAGTTTACGCGCAGCTGGGCTGGCGACTTTCTCACCCTGATCATCGTCAGAGTTAGTTGCAGCGGGTGTCGCTGCTACAGGGCTGGCTGCTTTCGCCGCTCCCTCAGCAATTCGTGCAATGATCTCATTACTGAGAACAATTTCACCCTCAGCCTTTAGTACTTCCTCAAGAGTCCCATCAGCAGGGGCAACCACTTCCAGTACCACTTTATCCGTCTCAATATCAACCAGCAGCTCATCACGCATAACGGATTCGCCGGGTTGTTTGTGCCATGTAGCAATATTTCCTTCTTGTACAGACTCAGGAAATGTTGGTGCCTTAATTTCAATACTCATTTTTTTCGTTTCCTTGGTCTAGGATGGCCGTTTTACCGCCACTCAAAAACTCAATGCTTCATTAATAAATTTTTCTTGTTCTTCCAAGTGGGTCGACATATAACCCGAAGCTGGTGCCGCTGATGCATCACGTCCCACATGGCGTAGTTCAAGATCATCGCTGAACTTGGCTAAAACCCGGCGCATATGGTGCTGACTGCTATACCATGCTCCCTGATTAATGGGGCACTCTTGACACCAAACCACATCTTCAAGATTAGTATAAGCATTAAACACAGCAAGGAGTTCATCATCCGGAAAGGGGTATAACTGCTCAATACGAACCAAAGCAATATCATCAATACCCCGCTCCTGGCGAGCTTCATAGAGGTGGTAGTAAACCTTGCCGGAACATAGGACTAACCGACGGGCCTTAGTTGAGTCCACCTCGCTGTCCTGTATCACATTCAAAAACTCACCATTAGCGAGATCTTCAAGTGATGAAGTAGCCAGTTTGTGACGAAGAATCCACTTTGGACTCATCACTACCAGTGGGCGACGCATGGGGCGAATAGCCTGCCGGCGCAGCATATGGTAAACCTGCGCTGGTGTTGTAGGGATACACACCTGAATATTATGCTCAGCACAAAGCTGTAGAAAGCGCTCAAGTCTGGCTGAAGAGTGTTCCGGCCCCTGCCCTTCATATCCATGCGGTAGCAACATGGTGAGACCGCACATACGCCCCCACTTATGCTCACCACTAGTAATAAACTGATCGATAACGACCTGTGCACCATTGGCGAAATCACCAAACTGTGCTTCCCAAATAACCAGCCCAGCCGGGGCTGTTGATGAGTAGCCATATTCAAAGCCCAAGACAGCTTCTTCGGAGAGGAAGGAGTCGTATAGCTCAAACGCCGGTTGATTCTCAAACATGGCGCCGAGAGGAGTATAGCTCTCGCCATCACGTTGATTGTAGACCACAGCATGGCGATGAGAGAACGTGCCACGGCCAATGTCCTGGCCCGTCATACGAATAGGATAACCCTGTTCAATCAATGTGCCATACGCCAACAATTCGGCCATCCCCCAGTTCAGGGGAAGCGCACCACCCGCCATTTTACGGCGGTCTTCATAAATTTTTTCTACCTGACGCTGAACGACTATCCCTTCAGGGATATGATTGATTTTTTCAGCAACCTCCTGAAGTTTGGTCAGCGGGTATGACGTATCTCCAGCGGCTGTCCAATCATGGTCAAGGAAAGGTGTCCAATCAACAAATGGAGCCTGATCTGGCTCAGACACCAGTTTGTTAACCACGTTTTCACCACGATCAAGTGTATTTCTATACTCAGACAACAAGCTATCAGCCTCGACTTGACTGATAACCGCCTCAGCAATGAGTTTGTCGGCATAGAGAGCCCGAGTCGTCTTAAGTTTTTTAATCACTTGATACATGAGTGGCTGAGTTGACGATGGTTCATCCGTCTCGTTATGCCCACGGCGCCGGTAGCAGACCAAGTCAACCACAATATCTTTTTTAAACTGATATCGATAATCCATCGCCAGGAACGTAGCGAACATGACCGCATCAGGGTCATCAGCATTTACGTGGATAATCGGTGCCTGCACCATTTTTGCAATATCAGTACAGTATTCTGTGGAGCGAACGTCTTCTTTGAGATTAGTTGTAAAACCAACCTGATTATTAATCACCAGATGCACTGTACCGCCAGTTTTATAACCGCGGAGTTGTGACATCTGGAAGGTTTCCATAACCACGCCTTGACCAGCAAAAGCAGCATCACCGTGTACAACAATCGGTACGACCTGATCACCGTGAGGATCATTTCGACGATCCTGACGAGCTCTGGCTGAACCTTCTGCTACGGGTGCGGCAATCTCAAGGTGAGAGGGGTTAAACATCAGTGCCAAATGCACTTCCCCGCCTGGGGTCATTACATTAGAGGAGAAACCTTGGTGGTACTTCACATCACCGGAGGTGTCGACGTGTCGTCTGCCCTCGAATTCTGCAAAGAGTTCCGCAGGGTTTTTGCCCATGACATTAACAAGCAGGTTTAACCTGCCGCGGTGAGCCATGGTCAATACAATTTCTTTTGCTCCATATTCTCCGGCACGCTCGATCATGCCATCGATCATGGGAATCATCGATTCACTACCTTCAAGCCCAAAACGCTTGGTTCCGGGATATTTAGAATCTAAGTGCCGCTCTAGACCCTCTGCAGCAGAGAGACGTTGCAAGATAGACTTGCGTAGCTCGTCGTCATAGGCTGGCTGGGCACGTACACTTTCAAAACGTTGTTGCAACCACTGCTTTTCATTAAAGTCTGTGATGTGTAAAACTTCCACGCCAACATGGCGGGAGTATGTTTCTTCCAGTGCAGAAACAATCTCTTTGAGAGTCGTTTCTTGTTTGCCGATGAATAACATACCACACTGAAATGTGGTATCCAGATCGGCTTCAGTGAGTCCGTGAGACGAAAGCTCAAGATCAGGGGTCGGCTCTCGGATCATAATACCCAATGGATCCAGATCTGCTTTCTGGTGGCCGCGATTTCGATGAGCGCCAATCAGCTGGAGGACTTTGACTTGCTTCCGCTCATGCTCAATATTGACACCGCCTGAGCCAGGGGCTGAAACAGGCCTAGCTCTACGACGGCCAAGAAGCTCAAAATGAGACTGTACTGTCGCATGCGATACATCGGTACCACTGTGTCCATTGGCTCTGGGGAGAGAATCGAAAAATGAGCGCCATTCATCGGTCACACCATTCGGATTGTGAAGGTATGTTTCGTATAAATCTTCAATATACGCAGCATTCCCACCAGATAAATGAGATGTGCGTAGAAACTGCTGCATGATGCTTTCAGGCATCGAGGTTTTCCCTATAACTTGGATATAAAATCATCAAAGCCCTCTATGAAAATAGAGGGCCTAATGGATTGTACGGGAAGGCTCCTTAAGTAGCACTTCTCAGGAGCATATTCCGTATATGGCCAATTGCCTTGGTCGGATTAAGTCCTTTTGGACAGACTGCAACACAGTTTTGAATACCATGACAACGAAACACACTGAATGGATCATCCAGGTTTGCCAAACGGTTTTCAGTGTCTGTATCACGACTATCTATCAAAAAGCGGTACGCTTGTATTAGACCAGCCGGACCGATGAACTTATCAGGATTCCACCAAAAAGAGGGGCAACTAGTCGAACAGCACGCACAAAGAATACATTCGTAGAGACCATCCAGCTTTTCTCGGTCTTCTGGAGACTGCAATCGCTCAATAGCGGGCGCTGGCTCATTATTGATCAAGTAAGGTTGGATTTTCTCATACTGAGCATAGAACTGGCCCATATCAATCACGAGGTCACGAATAACTGGCAAACCTGGCAATGGGCGCAAAGCTAACTTCCCGCCTTTCACGCACTCGGACAGAGGCATAATACAAGCCAGCCCATTCTTGCCATTAATATTCATACCATCAGAACCACACACACCTTCACGACAAGAGCGTCGATAGGACAGAGAGGTATCCTGAGCCTTTAACAGCTCCAGAACGTCAAGTACCATCAGGTCTTTACCCGCGGTGTCAACTTCATAGTCCTGCATATACGGCGCTTCGTCCGTTTCAGGGTTGTAACGATAAACACTTACTTTCAACATGGCTCAACAGACCCTTATCAATAGACACGGGCTTTCGGTGCGAAAGCTTCCATGGTCTTGGGTGAAAAGTTTACATCACGCTTGCCAACGGTTTTATCGGCGGGGAAGTACATAGAATGACACAGCCAATTCACATCATCGCGATCAGCATAGTCTTCTCGGGCGTGAGCTCCGCGGCTTTCTTTGCGCTCTTCTGCAGTAATGGCCGTTGCTTCTGCCACTTCAAAGAGATTTTGTAATTCCAGTGCTTCGATACGAGCGGTGTTATAAGCATTACTCTTATCATCCAAACGTACATTTTCGATACGCGGACGTAGCGCAGCAAGCTTCTTAATACCCTCTTGCATAAAGTCACCACGGCGGAATACACCAAAGTGTTTCTGCATAATATCTTGGAGTTCTGCACGAAGTTCTGCAGCACCCTCACCGTCATTAGCGCTCTTATTGAGACGGTTGAGACCCGCCATGGCTGCATTGATGTGCTCTTCAGTAGGATCTTCGAGATTAATTCCCTCACGTAGAGATTTCTCAATAAACAAACCCGAAGCACGACCAAATACGACCAAATCAAGTAGGGAGTTACCGCCTAAACGGTTAGCACCGTGGACAGAAACACACGCAGCCTCACCGCAAGCAAAGAGCCCGTCAATAACTGTAGGGTTACCCTCAGCATCGAGTGACAGTGCCTGACCATCAACATTAGTGGGAATGCCACCCATCATATAGTGACAGGTCGGAACAACAGGAACCAAATCTTTAACTGGGTCAGCATGAGCAAAGGTGCGTGACAACTCACAGATGCCAGGTAAGCGGCTTTCCAATACCTCTTCGCCCAAGTGATCGAGTTTCAAGTAAACGTGGTCGCCATTTTCACCACAACCACGGCCCTCTAAGATTTCAAGTACCATCGAACGGGCAACAACGTCTCGACCAGCAAGATCTTTAGCATTCGGCGCATAACGCTCCATAAAGCGCTCACCGTCTTTATTGACGAGGTAACCACCTTCACCACGACAACCTTCCGTCACAAGTACACCTGCACCAGCAATACCGGTTGGGTGGAACTGCCACATTTCAATATCTTGAACTGGGAAGCCAGCACGTAGCGCCATGCCGATACCGTCGCCAGTATTAATGTGGGCGTTAGTGGTTGAGGCATAAATTCGGCCAGCACCACCCGTAGCAATCACAGTGGCTTTAGACTTAACAAAAACAGTTTCACCCGTTTCAATATTGATGGCGATAACACCAACAACAGCATTGTCGGCATTCTTGACCAGATCAACGGCAAACCACTCATTGAAAAATACGGTGTTGTTTTTAATATTGTTTTGGTAGAGCGTATGCAGCAATGCATGGCCCGTACGGTCAGCTGCTGCACAAGTACGTGCCGCCTGACCACCTTCACCAAAATTCTTGGACTGTCCACCAAAAGGCCGCTGATAGATACGACCTTCTTCAGTACGAGAGAAAGGCAATCCCATATGCTCCAGCTCGAAGACCGCTTCAGGGCCTACGGAACACATATACTCAATCGCATCTTGGTCACCGATATAATCGGAACCCTTAACGGTGTCGTACATATGCCAACGCCAATCATCATTGGGGTCATCACTGGCAATCGCGCAAGTAATGCCACCTTGAGCAGATACGGTGTGTGAACGGGTCGGAAATACCTTGGTAATTACCGCCGTCTTGTAACCGGACTGAGCCAGTTGCAGGGCTGCTCGCATACCTGCACCACCGCCGCCGATGATAAGCCCATCAAAAGAAATAGTTCTTATGCTACTACTCATGGATTCAAATTCCCCAAACAATATCAAGTGCCCAAATGAGATATACCAAAGTGACGGTAATCATGCCTAGCTGGAAAAAAATTCGCAGCGGCGTCGCTTTAGGCCCCAATAAACGGACAGTTACATAATCAGTCAGCACTGCCCACAAACCAATCCATGCGTGTATGGCAATAGATATTACCGTCAACACGTTTAAGACTTTCATACAGATGTGGCTATTTAGCGAAACCCACTGGCTGTAATCCAGGTCGGGATTGGTTAATAAATAAAATACAACGAAAACGGTATAGATGGCCATGACAACGGCAGTTGCGCGCTGCAGGAGCCAATCAGACAACCCACTACGACCAAAACTTGTAACGTTGGTGATCATACCCATACCCAAACTCCCGCCAAAATAATGACTACCGCAGCGACGATCAAAGCAATCTTCGCACCCAGCTGACCCCCTTCAAGGGTTTCACCAAGACCAAAGTCCATAATCAGGTGACGTATACCGGCCACCATGTGGTAACCCAGAGCCGCCAGTGATGCCCAGATAATAAACTGGCAGAAAGGACTGCCTATACATTCTTTAACGGCATTAAAGCTCTCTTCTGAAGATAAACTTGCATCCAGCACCCAAAGAAAAACAGCGATCGCAGCAAAAAGCACGACGCCAGAGACTCGATGAAGAATGGATACGTATGAGGTTATTGGAAGATGAATCGTTCCAATATCGAGATTTACAGGTCTTTTCTTGTTCACGATATATACACCATATATCTGCATAACAACACAGAGATAAAAGCAGGGGAATCGACAGCCATTACTGGCATGCCGGGCTAAAATAGGTCGCGAATTATAGGAACATTGATGGATTATTACAATGGAGTAATGCGATAGAAATCAAGAACACGCCAAGAACAACCCAAGAACAGATCAAATTCATTAATACCTACTATTCACTTGATCTATGTAAACTAATACGTCAGTAAAATTGACAAACACACCAAGGAAGCTATAGTTTCCGGCCTCTATTTTTTTAGCTCGCAAGCCAATGGCTTGTGAACGCCGATCTAGGACTCGTAGGAGAATCCAATGAGCAACAAGAAATTCCACCTCTCTGAAGAAGGTACAGACACTTCTATAGAGCTGCCGGTTCTAAACAGCACCCTTGGTCAAGATGTCATCGATATCGCCAAAGTCCCCGAAACAGGGTGCTTCACTTTTGATCCCGGCTTTGGTGCAACCGCTTCTTGTGAGTCAGCAATCACCTTTATTGACGGTGGGAAAGGTGTGCTATTACACCGTGGTTACCCCATTGAGCAACTTGCCGAGAAGTCTGATTTCCTTGAAACATGCTTCTTGCTACTCAATGGCGAATTACCCACTGACTCCGAAAAGAAAGCATATGAAGAGACCATCAAGTCTCATAGCAATGTCGATGACTGCGTAGAAACCTTCCTGTCTGGCTTCAAACAAGGTTCTCACCCTATGGCCATGCTATGTGGCGTAGTCGGTGCTACCTCAGCTTTGTATCATGACTCTACAGATGTGGCCAATGCAGACGATAGGATGCTGACCACCCATCGACTTGTGGGCCAAATGCCTATTCTTGCCGCCATGTGTCACAGACATTTTTCCGGCCTTCCCTATGTTGCTTCAGATACCAGCCTCAGCTATTCAGAAAACTTCCTGAATATGATGTTTGGTACACCCGGTGTTGAAGCCAACGTTAGCCCCGTACTCGCCAAGGCTATGGATCGGGTTTTCTTATTACATGCTGACCACGAACAAAATGCTTCGACCTCTACCGTTCGTCTTTCCGGTTCCTCTGGTGCAAACCCATTTGCTTGTATTGCAGCTGGTATTGCAGCACTTTGGGGCCCTGCACACGGCGGTGCAAACCAAGCTGTACTCGAAATGCTTGAGGAAATTGGCGACGAATCAAATATCGACGAGTTCATTCTTCGCGCCAAAGACAAAGAAGATTCATTCCGCCTTATGGGCTTTGGACACAGGGTTTACAAAAACTTTGACCCTCGTGCCAAAGTGATGAAAGAACGGTGTGATGAAGTACTTGCCGAACTTGGTTTGGAAAATGACCCACTGCTAAAAATTGCCAAGCGTCTTGAGAAAATTGCTCTTGAAGACGAATATTTTGTTGAGAAAAAACTCTATCCAAATGTTGATTTCTACTCAGGCATCATCATGAAAGCTATTGGTATTTCACCAGAAATGTTTACTGTCATTTTTGCCACTGGTCGTACTATTGGCTGGATTGCTCACTGGAACGAAATGCTTAGTAATCCGTACAGAATTGGTCGCCCACGTCAGCGTTACACTGGATATACCAAGCGGGATTATCCAGGCTAGGTAACTTAGTCTCGATAAAACCTAAAAGGCCGCCCTGGAAGCAGAGGCGGCCTTTTTATTGCTCGGATAAATAAATGTATAGCTAGTAAATGACCGCTGACATAGTGCTGCTGGCTATCTTATTCGTACTAGCAGGCTATATATTAGCCACATTCCTAGCTCTATATATCTGGGATATGACTCAGTAGCACGCCAAAAATAAATCGTTACAAGTGTTTGTAACGTACTGCCCCCTTCTGTATGGTTCTCATCCGTTACAAGTAACTGTAACGATTTAAGCCTAAATTAATGGAGAGAAAACATGGCACAAACAGGTGCAGAACGAACAGAACTCCACCGGCTGAAAAAAGAAGCCAGTGAATTATCAACGGATTATCTGGATGGTGCGACAGACGCCACGCTTGAGGCCTTCGTTAAGGCGCTGGAAGCCAGCACAGCTGCTAAATACAACATGCAATGGTGCAACCTTGATCCAGCAGTGGCTGGCCGCCTGAAAAAAGAAATCGCCAATAGATCACTCAAAGCCCCCATTGCAGTTCATGAACTGTTGAGTGCATGGAAAGCGGTAGAAGCGATGGCATAAATGGTTTTTGAATGGCCTGTTGTGGGCCAGAAAATCTATGATAGCTGTGGTTTTTCGACAACCAACCAGCTTACTTGGAGCGTCATAGCACAAAACATCGCCACAACCCTTTAAAGTAAGGGTAATGGCGCTATGAAACTTTAAGTTTTCGAGCCAATCTCTTGGCCCAAACATTGGCTGTTAAACCATGGGCAACGATACAGAGTGTGATGGTGCAAACAACGGTGTGGGCCAACACGGACTCAGCGGGAAGGTTTGATGCCGAAACAATAACAAGAAAAACAATGCTGGCAAGCCCCCGCGGCCCAAACCAAGCCAGAAACATCTTAGTTTCGAATTTTTCCCCAGTGCCTATTAGTGCAATAATCACTGGCAACATACGAATAACGGTCAAACTTAACAACGAATAAATAACAACGTCCGCTGTCATGGATGACCAATAATACCCCATATAAACAGAGCCAAAAATGACCCAGGTGAGCATAGCTAGTAATTCGGCGAGTCCTTCACCCGCCAACACCAGCTTGTGGGTGTCCTTATCCGAAAAGTGGCCGAACAGTAACCCGCCGACAAATGCCGCAATATAACCACTTCCATGCAGGCTCTGGGCCGTTGCAAAACAAGCCAGGGCCAGAGTAACCACAGGGATTTGAATCCAGACATCCGTAAACCAACCTCGGCTATAACAAAAACGTACCACCTTCGAACCAAGCGTGACAATGATCACCGCCACAGCAATACCAATGCCGAGCTCCTTCAAAACCAGCTTTAAAGCAAGTTCAACTCCACCCGCTTCACCTGCAGTCCCTGTTGCAAGCGCGAGGAACACGAATAAAACAGGTACACAGAGACCGTCGTTCAGACCACTCTCGGCATTGAGACTTTCGCGCACACGAGGGGGTACTTCTTTATTACTAACCACCCCCTTACCTAAGGCCGCATCCGTCGCCGCTAACATTGTCGCTAAAATACATAGCTCAAACAAAGCAACATCTGGAAAAACCAGCATCCCAAGCCCAATACCCATTGCGATACATAGCGGCAAGGCGATCGTTAACATCCGCTTAGGGATAACCGAGTGCAATCGCAGGACCGACAGATCCGCATTGGAAGCATCAATAAATAAAACCAGCGCTAGAGTCAGGTCTGCAACAACTCGCAGCTCAACAGCATTGACTTCAAGAGCGAGCAACCCGAACCCCAAAGGGCCGGCAACTAATCCAAACAGAATAAAAATAATGGGCCCGGATATCGTACTGCGCTCTATCCGGCCAGCGATAACACTAAAGGCAAAGGCAAAAATTGCGAGTGTTGCTAAGTTCTCGTACATTAGCTCTCTCCAAAAGACATAATAAGGTTTTACTCTTACCCGGAAATTGTAATAACGTTGCCAAAAAAAAGAACACCTTATACAAAGACACAAGGTATTCTTACAATATAACTGGCGCTAATACCGGCCTCTTTCCTAGGGTTTCTTGCTAGCAGAGTATGAGGAAATCTTATTCCAGCACCCCATCCCAGTATTTAGTCCGCTTGCGCATGATATCTTTGGTTTCATCGGGGATAAGCTGATCCGCCGTCCTTCCTGCATGAATTTCCCAACCACCGCCTAGCGCTTTAAATACACCCACAAGATTGACAGCAACCTGTCCACGCGAACTGGCCAGTAAATCCTGTTGGGTTCGCAAGGTCAGTAAATTTGTCACAACAGTATTAAAATCCACCAGACCATCATCGTACTGAGTATTAGCTATATCAACGGCATTGCGCGCAGCCTGCTCGGACTTTATATACCAGCCAAGCTGCTTCTGGCTAACAAGGTAAGCAATAATGGCACTTTCTATTTCAGCCTGAGCGTTGAGAACGGTATTCTGATAATCGATCATTAACTGCTGGAACAGTGCATCCTGCAAACGGATGTTTCCTTTGATACGACCGTAGTTGAAAACATTCCAGTTAAAACCTGCACCTAAATTCCAGCTGCGGGTATCGCTGTTAAGAATATCCGAGAGATCATTACCATCGGTATCTGTGCTTCCAAACCCAATAGAACCGCCAAGGGTAAACGTTGGATAGAGGTCAGTAATGGCAAATCCAACTAACGCACTTTGGGCGGCTAGCCGGCGCTCTGCTTGACGGATGTCGGGACGGCGGCGAATTAAATCTTGTGGCATACCGAGAGCAATTTGTGCTGGCGTTTCAGGTACCTGACTAGAGCTGCTTAATACTGCAATGACGTCACCGGGACTCTGGCCTAGTAGCAAGGATAGAGTATTGCGTAGCTGTGCCAGAGAAATTTGAATGTCACCCAATGAAGCTTGAGTGTTATAAAGCAAGCTGCGGGC
>JAGPWA010000092.1 GCA_018066715.1 Porticoccus sp.
CTTGCCTGAAAGAATAGCCTTACGCAGTGTTGGAGAGAGATATTTTGACAGGTGGTAATTTCTCAGCTTCATTTGTACAAGCTGCTTTTCAGTTTCTTTTTGTTTCGTTAGTAAACCGTTTACTTGGTTAAAAGAGTTCACTCCGTAGGTACAGATATAGATTCCTAGGGCGATTAGCGGTGCAATACTCATTTTCAAGTCAGCAGAAAAATGTAACTGTGGATGCTGTATAAGAATGAGCAGGATGAGCCCAAGCCCTAATGCTAAATTATCGGGAATTAATCGTTTGATTCCGCCGCTAATCAATGCATTGAACTGTAATGTCAGGATAAATAAGAGTGAGGGCAGTGGGTTAAGGTCAATAGCAACTACTAGGCAGCCGAGTAGGAACGCATCCAATGAAGCGAGTGTCCGATTGACTCGGACTTTATTCGATTTTCCGATCGAACCACAAATGAAATGGGAAATAAGTATATAGAGAAGTATCGACAGTATGAGTGCTACAAGGAAAAAGTCGTAGCCTTGCTTAGTCTGGAATGCAACTAATGTGGTTATGCCCGCCAATCCCACCAAAAAGCGGAAAAGGCTTTGGTGGAACAAGAATCGTTCAGTCTCTTTCGTGCTCTCAACAGTCATCTTGTAAGATGGCGACTCCAGTGCTTATGATGCGCATAATTACACGATGTCTGAGTAGAAAAGTCCATTCTTTCTATGGGGAATTGTACTCGGTGTCGCTAATTCCTGAGAACACATGGGGAAAAAGGAGAAACGATGGATGCACTAAATGCATTACAGGGTAGGGTTTCATCTCCTAGGTTGACAGAACCCACACCACAGGGAGACATTCTGGACAACATTAAAAAAGCGGCATTTCGTGCCGCTGACCATGGTCGAATGAGGCCGTGGCGATTTCTCGTTATTGAAGGGCAAGGGCTCATCGAGTTAGGTCTATTGTTTGTTAAATCATCTGAGGGCCGAGGTGAGGTGCTGACGGACAAGGCGAGAGAACGCATGGTAGCTCGCCCACATCGGGCACCCATGATTGTCGTTGTTATTGCCAGTCCAAGGGAAAACCCAAAAGCACCTGAAATCGAGCAGGTCATCTCTGCTGGAGCAGCTGCACAGAATATGATTACAGCGGCCTATGCACAGGGTGTGGGTGCCATATGGCGTACCGGTGCCCCCGCTTATGATGACCTCATAATGAAGGGGCTTGGTTTAGAGAATTCAGAGAGAATTATCGGCTTTTTATATCTGGGAACCATCAAGGGAAAGGTACCAGAAGCCCCCCAACCTGATATTGGAGAATACTTTCAGCCTTGGCCTTGAGAATGGCCCTGGCAATTGCTTTTTAGGGGGTGCTTGTGTAGAGTTGCGCCCCTTAAAAAGACACGGTGAGGTGTCCGAGTGGCTGAAGGAGCTCGCCTGGAAAGCGTGTATACGGCAACGTATCGAGGGTTCGAATCCCTCTCTCACCGCCATAAACAAAAAAACCCGGCTTCAGCCGGGTTTTTTTGTTTACAGATGATAGGCAGGGTGAGAACCCGAGTAGGGTTCGACTAAACGGCTGTAGCCGTTTGGGCGCCGGAGTCCGCGACGGCGGGGTGAAACCCCGAGCAGCATTTCTGCGAGCCAATCCCGACCAACTCACCATTTATATATAGTCATTTTATATTCGTAGCCGTTATGGGTTATTTGTCTGTTAGAAAGGATTGGAGGCAAAACGTTGGGTTCGACAAAATGCGATTGAGCATTTTGGACGAGGAGCGAAAGCGACGAAGCCTCGCAGAGGTTCTGGCAGCCCTTAGGCTGCCAGGATCAATCCCTCTCTCACCGCCAAATAAAAAAAGGCCCCCTTTATGGGGGCTTTTTGTTTATGCATAAAAACTACGACTTGATCTTGCTTGTTAGTTATAGCTTAGGCTTGAGCACTTGGTCGGGCTGATACTTCGTCATACCAGCGCAACGTATTGGTATTTTCCTTCGGAATTTCTACCTCTGCCCATTTTGCAAAATCAATGGCACAGAGGGCGGTAATATCCACCATGGTAAAACGCTCACCAGTGATAAATTTGGAGTCTTTAAGGTAGTGCTCAAGCCAATGGAAAAAGAGGTCGAGTGTTTTATAACCACGCTCCATTAGCCCATCAATGGCAGGTATACCATCCACACCTGGGAGGCTTCGGTACGAGAAACTCTCATTTTTGGTGTTGTTGCGGAAGGCCTCGGAGCTAGCAATCATGCCATCAAACTCCATTTTACGTTGCAGACATTCAATTTGAGCTCGCTCCACAGGTGTGGTGCCCAACAATGGGGGCTCTGGATAGATATCTTCTAAATACTTACAGATAGCCATGGTTTCATCAAATCGAGTGCCGTCATCAAGCTCTAAGACCGGTAATAGCCCTCGGGGATTAACCGACAGGAATTTATCTTTGAGGTTTTCACCACCGACGATATCTATTTCGACTTTTGGTATTTCAAGCCCTTTCTCTGCAATAAATATTCTGGCTCGCCTAGGGTTTGGGGCAATAGAACAGTCATAAAATTTCATAGGTACTGGTCTCCATAAAGTGAAGTTTACAGACAGATGTTGGCCGTTAATTTTATCTGGGAACACTCGTTCCAAATTGACTGGAGAGAAATATACCCTAGTGTTCCATAGGATGTATAGATGGTTGGACTGTCAGGTGGTGGAGACCAAATGGAGGCTAACTATGAAAAAAGCTTTGATAGCAACACGGGGATAGCTGTTTCAACACGAAGAATACGATTGCCCAGTGTAATAGACTGGAAACCTACGTTTTCTAGCTTCTCGACCTCGTAGTCGATAAAGCCGCCTTCAGGGCCAATGGCTAGTGTGGTTGGTTTGTTGAGCCCCATCGGGCAGGGGAGCCCTCCTGAGGGGTGTGCAACCAATGGTTGGGTGTTGGCGATAATATGGCCTAGTTCATCTTCAACAAAGGGCTTAAAACGTTTTTTGATAAGCACTTCTGGTAGCTGAGTATCACACCCCTGCTCAAGTCCCAGAAGAAGTTGCTCCTCAATAGCTGGATTTTGCAGCCAAGGTGTTTGCCAATAGCTTTTTTCAACTCGCCAAGTGTTCATTAAATACAGTTGTTTTACGCCCATGGTAGCAATGGTTTGAAAAATGCGTCGAAGCATTTTCGGGCGGGGTAATGCTAAAACGAGTGTTAGAGGAAGAGGGGCTGGTGGTTGTTCGGTTAACGACACTTCCAGTTCGGCCGATTGAGTATTAATTTTTAGGACCGTTGCTTTTCCCATCTTTCCATTAACCCTGCCGGCTTTAAGCGTATCACCGACACAGGCATGATGGATTTCGTTAAGGTGTTTTAACCGGCGCCCAGAGAGTTCCACTCGATTTTCAGAGACAAAGTCACTATTTTTTAGAAGGAGTAAGTTCATAGTACATTGGCGATACAAAGGTGAATTATAGAATAGCGTTTAACCCATTGGAGAGATACAGAAGCTCAAGACGAACCCTGTGTGCTAACAAAATATGAACCGGGTATCTGTGAAAGTGGTGAAGGGCTGAAATAGTTAAAGCATGTCTACATAGGGCTTCATCTCTGTATGCGACTGTTTAAACGGGTATAACTTTAAACTCACCACCAACTTCAGCGAGATGATAAAAACATTGGAGCATTTGGTAATTGGGAGTCTGCCCCGGTAGGCCGCTAACAATATTTTTGCCTTGAGCGCGGAGGGCCAATGCGGCTTTACGTTGTTCCATATTCGTGGAGAAGGGCACAAAGATTTTTTGAGATGCAGCTTGGTTTATGCTGTTTATACGTGCTTTCTGCTCAGCTTGGTCTTCTTGGCTTGCAGTTGAACCTTTGGGCATTAACAAGTTTGTGTATGGCTGATCTTTTATCTTCGCTTTCTTCATCATTACGCTCAGTTTTAGAGTACATGTTACAAATATTATTAAGTGACGTCAGTGGGAGACCATATTGCCTCACAGTTATCATTATTGAATAATACGCGTCTAAAAATCAACACGTCCTTTATTCATTTTTAATTATTTTTTGGTTAACTAGTCGTTATAAATCAATTGCTTATATAAAATTCTATGCATTCTATTTTCGATATTACAACCCACATGTATCTTTGCAATACGGGTTTCATGGAGAGGTAACTTATTGATTTGTATGGCGCCCCGGAGAGGATTCGAACCTCTGACCTGCCCCTTAGGAGGGGGCCGCGCTATCCAGCTGTGCCACCGGGGCGAATCAAAAGGACACATTACCGTTTGCCGGCGCAATTCTAGGGTTTTAAGGTGGTTGTATCAACCTGTGACACAGATAGCTTTAGACCTAGTAGGTGGAATGTCACCATATCCCTCGTATAGCCATAAGTGATCTTGAGCTCCCTTGGCCAAATGATCGTGATTTATCAAATGGAGTATGGCGGGGTTAAATGGAAGGTGTGATGACAAGCAGCACATCCAATCAGGTAAAATTCTGTTGTAATCTCCTTCAATGGGGCGATCAGCGTCTCGATTAAAACAAAAGAAGTACCGAATGAGTGACGATAGAAATTTTGATGATTTAGCTGAACGATTTCAGCGCAAGGTCTATGGCGGTTTAAAAGGCGATATCCGGCTGGCGGTGTTGTGGCGCGACTTAGAAGAACAAGTCCCTCAAATTCATGGGGATAAACCCCTCAGGGTCTTGGATGTTGGTGCGGGTCTCGGCCAACTGGCCATAAGACTGGCCCAACTTGGGCACCAGGTTGTAGTGAATGACATCTCCAGTGAAATGTTGGCGATGGCTAAATCTTCGGCTGAGCAGGCAGGGGTGGTGGATAACATCTCTTGGCATCATTGTCCGTTTCAGGAATTGTCTAGCCATGTTGAAGGGAGGTTTGATCTAGTACTTTGCCATGCAGTGGTGGAGTGGTTGGCCGATCCTGAGCCCTTAATGGTACAGCTGAAACATTTTCTCTCAGAGGCGGGTGTGCTTTCCTTTGCCTATTACAACAGACATTCACTGGAATACAGGAATCTCATCAGGGGTAATTTCAACCTTTTAAAACGGGATACGTTTACTCCAGACCCCGGTAGCCTCACCCCAAACAACCCACTTTTACCGGAGCAGGTACAGGCATGGGTGGATGATGCAGGGCTGACGGTGCAGGCTACCAGCGGAGTGCGGGTGTTTCATGATTATGTGACGACTCTACGGGGTGGTAATGGTGTACCGGAGTCGGTGATTGAGATGGAGTTGGCGTACTCAAAAAGGGAGCCCTACCTGTGGTTGGGCCGATACATCCATTTGTTACTGACGAGCAAAAGCCAGGCTTAACGATGATTG
The DNA here is from genome assembly GCA_018066715.1 of Porticoccus sp. Lineage (GTDB taxonomy): Bacteria > Pseudomonadota > Gammaproteobacteria > Pseudomonadales > Porticoccaceae > Porticoccus. Next base: position 5,337 of record JAGPWA010000092.1, read on the forward strand.
ATTACGCGGTTAAAGCGCTCTTCAATGCTCTGATTAAAAAACCATAGAAAGCGCTGAACAAATAAATACAGAAACAGCGATGTTCCAAACATTTCTAAAAATTCTTCAGCCATGAGGAACGGGTGGCTCAGGGTGTACTTGTTTACCCCCAGTGTTGCGGCAATAGACTCGAAGAAGCCTTCACGGCCCTCGATAAAGTCGATACCAATGGCGATGGCCCAGCACCCAAAGGCAGCAATAACCGTTAGCCGTAACTTATTGTCCGGCAGCTGATACCAGAGAAATAGAAGGGTGTAGAGACCAATAGCGCCAAAAAAAGGGGCAAACACCCATTGCCAAGCGTAGGAAGGGAAGAACCTTGAGAAATTCCCCAGTTGGGAGTTTTCATTACTGGCAACCAGTTGCCTAACATGCTCCCCCAGTCGCTCATGAATTTTAGCGGCATCATCCATCGAGATATAAAAGAAAAACAGGGCCAGAATAAGCCATCCCCACGTTCTCCATTGGCGAGTGCGGGTTAGCTGGTGCAGACCGAGTAAAATCAAGCTGGCGATGGCAGCCTGCACCACTGAAAACCAGGTGCCTAGGCTTTTTTCATGTGCCACATTGAATATTTTTTGAAGAGATTCCGACTCGATCAGCTGGAAATAATTTAACAGTAGATCCAGTAGTAAAATGGAGGCTTCAATGAATAGGCAGGACAGTAGAATTTTTCTGCTGATAGCCCTGTGATCGATGAATTCCACCGTTAATGGCCTAATAATAAATCCCTGGCGGCATTAAGTTTTGCGGCCAGATAATCATTCCCACCCCGGTCCGGGTGTAGTTTTTGTATCAGCCGCTTGTGGGACTGGATGATGTCCTCACGACTGGCTCCGGGTTTAAGACCCAGTAACTGCCAGGCTTCCTCTTTGGTGAGTTGAGAGTTTGATGGTGGGGCTGGATGCCCCGACTGAGCATGACGCTTCTTTAGCCATACCTGAAAAAAGGGAAGTGCTCGCAATAACAGAGAAAATAGGATTTTAAGAGCAGGTAGCGCTGCGGTGATAGCAACAGCAATCCAATGAACACGTCCGGTGGCAACAAGCAGCAGGAGAACCGCGATCAGTAAGAAAAACCCACTGCGTAGCAATAGTTTTTTTCGTTGTTGGGGTGGGCAGCTATTCAGTTTTTGCCAGAACAAATAGCCCAAGATGACAACGGCCAATAAAACAACAATTCTCGCCATGGTCACCCCTTATGTTGAACACGCGCTGAGTGTAACAAGAAAGTAAAACAAGAAAGTAAAAAAGGGTATTCACATATACCGCATCAGCATGGCGTAGCCACCATCTTCCGGTAAGGAAATATCTGCTGGTATGGGGATGCGAACAATGTGACCGGAGCCTGGTGCTGCATCCATTTTTTCGCCCTTTAGGTTTTCTAGAGCCTCCAGATTAAAGGTCATATTCCCATTGGGGGTAATGAGCTCCATGGTGTCCCCGTGTTCAAAACGGTTTTTAACCTCCACCGTGAGCCAGCCTTTGTCTGCTTCTACCGCACTGATCTCACCGACAAACTGCTGGTTGGGGTTTCTCGAAGCACTTTGGGTATAGTTCTGGGTTTCCTGAGGAACGTGGCGTCGGTAGAACCCCTCGGTATAGCCTCGGTTGGCCAGGTGATCCAGTTCGGCCATCATGTTGATATCAAAGGGTTTACCTGCTTCGGCGTCATCAATGGCGCGACGGTAGACTTGGGCGGTACGTGCGGCGTAATAGTGAGACTTTGTGCGACCTTCAATTTTTAAGGAAACAATACCCATATTCACCAGGCGTTCGACGTGTTGCACCGCGCGTAAGTCTTTTGAGTTCATGATGTAGGTGCCATGTTCGTCTTCAAAGGCTGGCATCATTTCACCGGGGCGTCCTTCTTCTTCCAGTAGCATTATTGGCTTTTCTTCATCATGATCATTCTGCAACGGGTCTGATTGGTTTTCCTGAGAAGGTTCCCATATCTTTGTTGGGGCATTTTGGGTTGGGACAGCTTTTGCCTGAACAATATCGCCAGTTTCTGTTTCTGTGGCGTCTTGTGCGTTGTATTTCCACCGGCAGGCGTTAGTGCAGGCACCTTGGTTGGGGTCTCTGTGATTCATGTAACCAGAAAGCAGGCAGCGGCCGGAATAGGCGATACAGAGAGAGCCGTGGACGAAGACTTCAAGCTCCATTTCCGGGCAGTGCTGGCGAATTTCTTCAATTTCATTCAATCCCAACTCACGGGACAGGATAGTGCGAACAATACCTTGGGTGTGCCAGAACTTCACCGTGGCATAGTTGGTAGCATTGGCCTGTACCGATAAGTGAATCGGTATCTCTGGCCATTTTTCCCTCACCATCATGATGAGACCAGGGTCAGACATGATCAGTGCATCGGGCTGCATCTCAATCACTTCTTCCATATCGCGCAGGTAGCTTCTAATTTTATCGTTATGAGGTGAAATATTACTGGCGATATAAAACTGTTTATTCTGGGCATGCGCTTCCGCTATGGCCCCGGCCATAATATCCAGGTGGTTAAACTCATTGTTACGCACACGCAGGCTGTAGCGTGGTTGACCGGCATACACAGCATCGGCGCCATAGGCGAATGCGTAGCGCATGTTCTTGAGTGTGCCTGCGGGTGACAGTAGTTCTGTCATGATGGGTGCCTGAAATGAAATGGGTGGCAATTTTACACAGATGTAGAGCGTGTATGTAGCCGGTTCAGATCAACTGTTAGCGCAGTAAAGTTGTGAAAAGGGACGGTGTTATAGAGGTTTTATAGAGAACTGTCTTGGCGACACTCTCCAGGTGACGTTAACTAGATAGGTCATGCTTTCGAGTAATGGTTAGAACCGGTTACTCTCTTGAGTACAGAGGCGTATTTACTTAAAATACGCCTCCCCGGGTGTCCTGAGTGCTTCACTCTAGATGACGTGCTTCAGATACAACACCCTACAACTTGCCCGGTTTTACGTTCCGGTCGCAACGAGGAAAAGACATGACTGAATCCCCGACTAGTGTCGTGGTTGCTGCACTATACCGTTTTGCAAAACTCCCTGATTTTGAGTCCTTTCGAGAGCCTCTTCAGAACCTGATGTTGGCAGAGGGTGTGAAGGGCACGTTGCTGCTCGCTCCTGAAGGGATTAATGGCACGATTGCCGGTTCCAGGGGGGGTATTGATACCGTTATAGCGTGGTTGGAAAAAGACCCGCGTTTCTCCGGCCTGGAAGTCAAAGAATCCTATGTCACAGGTAATCCCTTCTATCGAACCAAGGTGAAGCTAAAAAAAGAAATCGTGACTATGGGGGTAGAAGGTATTGATCCCAATGACATCGTTGGCACCTATGTTGACCCTCGTGACTGGAACGATCTAATTAGCGATCCAGATGTGTTGCTGCTGGATACCCGGAATGACTACGAAGTTGAGATTGGTACGTTTGAACATGCGGTAAATCCGGACACAACAACATTTCGTGAATTCCCCGATTACGTCAGCAAAGCGTTGGACCCAAAAAAACAGAAGAAAGTGGCCATGTTTTGCACCGGCGGTATTCGTTGTGAGAAGTCTACCGCTTACTTAAAACAACAGGGGTTTGAGGAGGTTTTCCATTTGAAGGGGGGCATTCTCAATTACCTTGAGCAGGTGCAGGAGGATGAATCGATGTGGCAAGGAGAGTGCTTTGTTTTCGACAATCGAGTCACCGTGAATCACCAGCTTGAAAAAGGCGAGTATGACCAATGCCATGCCTGTCGCTTGCCGATAACTGAGGAAAACAAACAACACGCCAATTACCAAAAAGGGGTCAGTTGTCACCGCTGCTATGGCAAGCACAGCGATGAGCAGGTGAATCGCTATGCTGCTCGAGAACATCAAGTGAATTTGGCTAAGCAGCGGGGGGGAACACACATTGGTTCTTCAATGGAAGAGCAAGTTATCAACCGTAAGAAGGAAAAGCTGGCATTTAAGAACAAGCAACGAAGCGAGAGCTTAAAATAGTTGAAGGTGAATCGATGTAAAGTAAACCGGTCAGACTCACTATTGTTAATAAATGTGTATGACTAAGTAAATAGGAATAAAAAAGGCCGACATTTGTCGGCCTTTTTGGTTGCTGCCTGTTGCTAATAGTTGTTCTTTTAACAGGTTGCTCGTTAAGCGAGCGACTAGTCAGCAGTCAGGGCCGCTTGTTCGTGGTGCTTGTTGATCCAGTCTTTAATTTTTGGGGCAACATCCTTGCGGTATTTGCTGCCATTAAAGATACCGTAATGACCAACACCTTTCTGTACATAGTGTTTCTTCAGTTTTTTGGGAAGGTTGTCACACAGGTGTAGTGCAGCTTCCGTTTGACCGAGACTGATCATGTCGTCATTTTCACCCTCGAGGGTGAGAATGGCGATATCAGTAATATCGCTGCAGTTGATGGTTTCACCTTGATGCTTCATTAACCCTTTAGGTAAATGCTGATCGAGGAAAATGCGATCCATAGTTTCTAGGTAAAAGTCTGCATCCATATCGAGAACAGCCATGTATTCATCATAAAAATCACGGTGTTTGTCGGCGTCATCAGCATTGCCGCGGAGAATATCCTTAAAGAACTGCACATGTTTGTCCATATGTGATTTCATGTTCATGGACATGAAACCACCCAGCTGCATGGTTCCAGGGTAAACCAGTCGGCCTGCGCCCTCATAACGGCGAGGCACCTTATGGATGGCAACACGCTCAAGAGCTTTTGCAGAGATTTTTAAAACTTTTTTGCTAAATTCGTTGGGGTTAACCCGGATATCAATAGGGCCCGCCATCATCGTCAACGTTTTTGGTCGACAGATATTATCTTTCTTGGCCATATGGCAGGCTGCGGTTAGTGCGGGTACCGCGGCCTGGCAGATAGCAAACACATGGTTGTTCGGTCCGAGGTGTTCCATAAAATCGACCAAATAACTGGTATATTCTTCGTAGCCAAATTTGCCGGCATCTAAGGGCACATCTCGGGCATCTTTCCAGTCGGTGACATAAACTTCATAATCGGGTAAAAACTCTCTAAATGTCTCTCGGGCCAGAGTGGCGTGATGGCCGGATAACGCGGCGACACAAAGTAGTTTAGGTGCATCTTCAGGTAAGCCTTCACGGCGAAAACGAACCAGGTGGCAGAAAGGTTTTTCCATCACCACCTCTTCGCTGATAGGGCACTCAATGCCATCAACCGTTACGGGTGGATATTCAAAGCCTTGTTTGGGGTAGTGTTTGATCAATCGGATAGTAGATTCTAGTGCTGCTTTGCGGAATCGTCCGTAGCGTGTTTTAGAAAAGGGAAATTTTTCGTGTGTGACAATATCGTGAACAATATCCAATGTAGTATTTACGGGAACCAGAGACTGGCGGTAAAGATCGTATAAGTGGTATTGCATATTATTGGGCCTGTTAGACAACTAAAACAGTTAACGATGAATTTAGTCATAGCAGATTAGAATAGGCAACCTAAAAACAGGGCTGAAGGGTGAGGTTTGTTGACATCTTTTTTTCTGGATTGAAGACCCTTTGTTCTAGGTGGAAAGCGCGTTATTAATCCTTCAGAAAAAAAAGGCCCCGCTAAAGCGAGGCCTTTTTTGTGTGCCCGGTTACTTAGGCAACGTCAACGATTTGCTCAGCGGCAATGAGTTTGCCCTCATCGGCACCTTTCTGGAAGGAGGCGATTTGGTCAAAGTTCATATAGCGGTAGATTTCATCAGACATGGAGTCAATTTTGCTCGCATACTCCAAATATTCTGCCGGTGTTGGTAGGCGACCAAGAATACCACTCACTGATGCTAGTTCAGCTGAACCGAGATATACGTTGGCACCATCACCCAAGCGATTGGGGAAGTTGCGGGTTGATGTGGAGATAACGGTTGCACCTGCTTCCACACGTGCCTGGTTACCCATACACAGTGAGCAGCCGGGCATTTCAGTACGTGCACCCACTTTACCGTAGATGTTGTAGTAGCCTTCTTCCATCAGCGTGTGGGATTTTCAATAACTCGATCAGCGCTGCTGTCCATTCTGGGTTCAGGGGGCTTCTGTGGATAGCTGCCATTCACTGGGCAAATTCTCTGTTACACTTCGAGCAACATAATCGTTGTTTACTGGGCTCTCTGGGGGGTGACAGGTATGCTTAAGCTCTATGGTTTGCAGGCCAGTAATTACTACAAAATGGCTAAGTTGGCACTTCTAGAAAAAGGCTTCGAGTTTGATGATATTTCAACCTCACCCAACCAGGAACAGTCGTTTTTGTCCATGAGTCCCATGGGTAAAGTGCCGTGCCTTGAAGCCCGTGAAGGGTTCCTCTCAGAAACCATGGCCATTATGGAATTCCTAGAAGGCATTAATCCTGAGATTCCACTGTTTCCCGAAGACCCTTTTGAGCGAGCCAAGGTGCGTGAATTGATGAGGGTGTGTGAGCTATATATCGAACTACCTGTCAGTCGCCTCAATACGATGGCGAGCTCCCCAGGTGCCAATAAAGAGCAGCTGATTAATGAGATCAAGCCAGAGATAACGAAAGGGTTGGCTGCTTTGGCACG
>JAGPWA010000080.1 GCA_018066715.1 Porticoccus sp.
CCGCAAAAACATTCGCCGGTTATCATTGTTGCCTGTTTCATAATGAATTGCGCATCAAGTAAGTATTACCCTTTTATTCTCAAGCAGACCTCGTACAAACTTGTTTAATCCTTTCTGCAGGAATTTTTAATTGTGAAATTAAATACTCTTTAAATGATACATCATAATCCTGAGCAGCAATCGCTGATTTCATACACAACAACCATGCATCGCGCTCTTCATCGCCAACGGATAAATGCTGATGAACCCCTGGAATATTAATGCCGCCGTAGTGTTCGGCATAAAGTTTTGGGCCTCCCAGCCAACCACTGAGAAAATACGTTAACTTTTTTCGCGATTCCGTTAAATCTTGTGGATGCATCGCTCTAATTTTTTCTGCTTCAGGGAACACCTCCATATTCGAGTAAAAATCATCCACTAGCGCTGTGATGCCGGAAAGCTCACCCACGGTAATGTAAGAGTTTGCCTCTCGACCATAGCCGTGTTCGTTAAATTGCATATGTTTTCTTCACTTCAATTCACGAGCTCGATAGTATGCCTGCTCTGAAATCTTATGATATTTAACCGCCTGTTCCTGAAAAGCTTTTTGAGAGTCATACACCTTTTTAAAGCCAGCATCATCAGCTGCCATTTCTTCTAACACCTGTTGGGTGATTCGATGCAATTCCACCAACACATCATCGGGTAACTGACGTAGCTCCACACCATGGGTATTCACCAACTCATCCAGTGCGGCGTTGTTGCGTGCGGTATAGTCATCCAGCATATCCTGATTAATCGCTCGCGCAGCTCCTTCGACAATGGCCTGCAAATCCTCAGGTAATGATTCATAGGCTTGCTTGTTAACAATTAATTCGAGGGTGGGGCCTGGCTCGTGCCAGCCGGGGTAATAATAGTATTTGGCGACCTGATGAAAACCAAAGGCCAGGTCATTGTAGGGGCCAACCCATTCAGTGGCGTCGATTACACCGGTTTGCATGGAGGTATACAGTTCACCGCCGGGAATATTGACGGCTTCCACGCCCACGCGGCTGACCACTTCCCCGCCAATACCGGGAATCCGCATTTTCAGGCCGTCGAGGTCTGCCAGAGAGTTAATTTCTTTGTTAAACCAACCCGCCATTTGTACGCCGGTATTACCCGCCGCCAGTGGCACCAAATTAAAAGGCTCATAGAGCTCTTTCCAAAGTGCCATACCGCCACCGTAGTGGAGCCAGCCATTCATTTCTTGTGCGTTGAGGCCAAAAGGTACGGTGGTAAATAATGCTGAGGTACGGGTTTTTCCTTTCCAGTAATAGGAAGCACCATGGCCCATTTCTGCGGTGCCCTGAGAGACGGCATCAAAGGTTTCCAATGCGGGTACTAACTGGCCCGCACCGTAGACTTTTACCTGAAGTCTGCCGCCACTCATTTTTTCCACCATAGTAGAAAAGTTTTCCGCAGCCATGCCCAAGCCGGGGAAATTTTTCGGCCAAGTGGTGACCATTTTCCACTTATAAATCTTTTGGGGTGCTACTTGTTGCCCCAGCTCCGCGTCTGAAACATTCCCACTTTCAGTGCCACTACTTGAATCAACACCACACCCCGCCAATACGGTTAGCAATGTCATGGCCAGTAGCGTCATGGTCAATTGTGTTTTCATGGTGTTCCTCTTGTTATTCACCATTTAGGTTTTGACTCCCTTGTTAGGAGCCTGCTGCTCTAAAGCGTATCAGTACAGCGGACTTAATTTTGCGTAGGACTGCACTAACCATTTACTGCCGGCAGTATCAAAATTGACCTGTATCCGAGCATTCGGGCCATTACCTTCAAAGTTTAAGATGACACCCTCGCCAAAGACCTGATGCTGGACTCGCTGGCCCAATGCCAAGCCGGTGTCTGTACCTGAATCACTGAGACCCATTGCAGGCTTTTTGGCATAACTGGTGGGCCGGGTAATCTGTGCCCTCAGGCGAACTTCTTCAATATACTCCGTGGGGATATCTCGCACAAAACGGGACACGCTATTGTAACTTTCAGTGCCGTACTGTTGACGAGACTCCGCAAAGGTCAGATATAATTTTTTCATGGCACGGGTGATACCCACGTAGGCTAACCTGCGCTCTTCTTCGAGACGGCTCGGATCTTCTGCGGACATGCGATGGGGGAACAAGTTTTCTTCCATCCCCGCCAGAAACACCAGCGGAAACTCTAGCCCCTTGGCCGAGTGCAGTGTCATCAACTGTACCGCATCTTCACCCTCATCTGCTTGACGGTCTCCCGCATCCAGTGCCGCCTGGTCTAGGAATTGGGGTAGGGCGGGCTGCTCTTTATTCTCTGGCTCGAAACTCCGGCAGGCAATAACCAGTTCTTGTAAATTCTCTACCCGAGACTGCCCACGATCACCCTTTTCACGACGGTAAAAGTCGATCAAACCGCTGCCTTCAATAGCATGATCCACCTGCTCGTGCAGGGGTAAATTCGCACTGCCCTGATCCAGCTGATTAATCAATGAGATAAAACTCTGCACTGCACTACTGGCTCGTCCCGAGAGTTCACCGTCGGCAACTGCCTTCTCCACAGCACTCCACATGGACATACCTTCATCACGAGCAAACTGCCGCAAAATCTGTATGGTTTTGTCCCCAATACCTCGTGTGGGTGTATTCACCACCCGCTCAAACGCTGCATCATCATTCCGGTTAATCATTAATCGCAGATAGGCGAGGGCGTTACGAATTTCTTGACGCTCGTAGAACTTCTGGCCACCGTAGATTCGATAGGGTATCTGGGCGCGCAACAGTGCCTCCTCTAATACCCGCGATTGGGCATTGGAGCGGTAAAGAATGGCAGACTCGCTGCGCAAGTTGCCATCCTTTGCCCAATCATTAATACGGTCGGCAATAAAGCGTGCTTCATCGTGTTCATTAAAGGCTGAATAAAGTGAAATCAGGTCGCCCTCAGCGTCCTCTGTCCAAAGGTTTTTGCCCAGCCTGTCGGTATTGCGAGAAATAACGGCATTGGCCGCTTCAAGAATATTTTTACTGGAACGATAGTTTTGCTCCAACCTTACCGTAGCAGTATCTGGATAATCACGATTAAAATTGAGAATATTCTCTACCTTGGCACCACGCCAACCATAAATTGATTGGTCGTCATCGCCTACGGCAGTGATACGAATATTTTTTCCAGCTAACACCCTTAACCACGCATATTGAATGGCGTTGGTATCTTGAAATTCATCCACCAAAATTTGGCCAAAACGTTGCTGATAATGAGCCAGTATTTCTGGCTTATTGAGCCATAGCTCATGGGCACGCAGCAGCAGCTCACCAAAGTCCACCATGCCACCGCGCTCACAGGCCTCTTCATAGCTGGCGTAAATCTGCAACATGGTACGTTGATAAGGGTCTTGTGCCGGTTGCAAATGCTTGGAGCGCAGCCCTTCATCTTTCTGGCTGTTAATAAATGACTGCGCCTGACGATAGGGCCAACGGCTGTCATCAATACCCAATGCTTGGTAAACACGCTTAACCAGCCGCAGCTGGTCATCGCTATCCAGTATCTGGAAGTTCTCTGGTAAACCCGCATCCTGCCAATGCATTTTTAACAATCGATGCGCTAAACCATGAAAGGTACCCACCCACATCCCCTGGGATGAATAACCGAGCATGTTATCCAGGCGACCGCGCATTTCCTTGGCGGCTTTATTGGTAAAGGTGACTGCCAGCACACCGTAGGGCGAGAGCTGTTCCACCTGAATTAACCAAGCGATTCGATGAACCAGTACGCGGGTTTTTCCGCTACCGGCACCCGCAAGCACCAATAAATGGTTATCAGTATTGGAAACGGCTTCGCGTTGTGCGGGGTTAAGAGGGTCGAGAATTGCTGTGACATCCATGGAGCGGAATTCTAGCAGAACCGGCATCCCAAAGGGTGGCAGTGCCTGTTTATTCGATCATTTTCAGCATTTCTCAAACTACAAGAATTCCATTTTCTTGTAAATTATTTACAATGGGCGCTTCACACAAGGAAATATGCCATGAAGCCGGCAGAGCTCACACTATCGATCAGCAGCAATCTACACAATATGCGGAAGTCCGAGCGTAAAGTAGCTGAATTTATTCTGGCCAACCTCACTGAGGTGATCCGGATGAGAATTGTTGATTTGGCAGAATCTGCCCAGGTCAGTGAGCCTACGGTGGTACGTTTTTGTCGCGCTGTTGGGTGCGATGGTTTTCAGGATTTTAAATTGGCCCTTGCCCAGCAGTTGGCATCTAGTCCCAGTTACGGCCAAATCGCCGTTACTGATAAAGACTCTGTGTCTGAATACACCTTCAAGGTGTTCGACTCTACTGTGGATACCCTGCTAAAAGTTCGGGATTCACTTGATCTGGACATGCTGGATCGTGCGGTCCAAGCCATTTGTGCTGCCAACCGGGTAGAGTTCTACGGCTTCGGTGCCTCTGCCGCTGTAGCCTTTGATGCCCAACACAAATTTTTCCGCTTACAGGTATCGGCAGCGGCCTATGCGGACCCCCACCTACAAAATATGTCGGCAACCTCCCTGGCTCCCGGCGATGTGGTTATTGCCATCTCTCAATCCGGACGCACCACGACCCTGATCAATGCCATTGAGCGGGTAAAAAGCCGGGGTGCTATCGTCATTGGCATGGCCCCTTCAGGCACCCCAGTGGCAGAGGCAGCCACTATTCCACTCACTATCGACGCCAAGGAAGATATTCAGATATACACGCCACTTTCTTCCCGCATCGCCCACTTGGTGGTGATTGATGTTCTAGCCATTGGTGTTGCCAAGCATAAGGGCGGGCAGCTACAGGAACATTTACTTGATCTCCAACATGGCCTGGAAGCTTTGCGTTCTCCTCTTAAAAAGACCTCGTAAGCTCTAACCTTAGGCTCTCTTCTGATCAAGCAAGTTTCTATTCAACGCTGTTTAGGGGGATAAAATGACTAATGGTGGGGCACCAGACTCTATTCGTCTGTTGAGTTCTTGCCAAGTTTTAAGCGTATCTGCCTTGCCCACTTTTTCCTGCTTACTACGGGTTTTTGCCAACCACAGGTCCTTGCCGTTAAAGCTGTACACGGGCATCAGGTCCATTCGATCTGTAGCTAGCTGAATGCCCGGTTGTAGGTTATCGAGAAGCAATGGTACTGAGGTGGGTTCTGGATAGTAGGCCAGCACCATATGGGCCTTATTCAGCGTCAGCGCTTTAACATAGGTTAGCCGCATCTTTCCCATCTCCACACCCATTTTCTCTAGGGTGAAGTATTTAGCGACGCTAAAGTCCTCGCAGTCGCCCGCATCCATAATCAAGAACTCCAGTGGCGTCGCCCAGTAATCCTCCTGCCGCCAAACCTCTCTATCGTCTACAAAACGAGCACCATTAAAGAAGTCATTGACCTGCTTTAGTCTATCTCGCTCCACTGGCGAATCGGGGGATCTGATCATTTGCTGCCAATGTCGAACCCTTGCCTCAGCCAAAGGACCATAGCGTTTACCAATTTCAACTATTTCTGCCTCACTCATCGTTCCCGCAGGCTGAGTAACAGACGGTTTTGGAGGGGTGCTGACAGGAGCTGGCTGACTGGAACAACCACAGATGAAAAGCACTAACAAAGACAAGGTTAATAGAAGTGAGCGCTCACTTACAGTGTATTCTGCCATGGTTACTCTACCGTAACCGACTTCGCCAAGTTGCGCGGCTGATCCACATCTGTGCCCTTAAGGACAGCCACATGATAGGCCAGTAATTGCAGTGGTAAAGTATAGATTATCGCTTCCAGGCTCTCTGGCACATGAGGGATATTCATTACCGTTACGCCGGGCTCATTCTCAAACCCCGCATCTTTATCCGCAAAAACAAACAACTGGCCTCCTCGAGCTTTAACTTCGTGAAGGTTCGATTTTAGCTTTTCCAGCAGTTCATTGTTGGGGGCCACAGCCACAACGGGCATATCGCTATCCACCAACGCTAGGGGGCCATGCTTTAGCTCACCAGAGGGGTAGGCTTCGGCATGGATATAGGAGATTTCTTTGAGCTTAAGTGCGCCTTCCAGAGATACCGGATATTGCACGCCGCGACCTAAAAATAATGCATGGTGCTTATCCGCAAAGCACTCAAAGATTTTTTCAATGTCGGCATCCAATGCTAGTGTTTGGCGACACAATTCCGGTAGTTGATGCAGCGCTGCAACCAGAGACTGCTCCTTTGCCTCATCAAGACCATGGCTACGACCCAAGCCAATACAAAGTAACTGCAATGCCACCAGCTGGGTGGTAAATGCCTTCGTCGATGCCACACCAATTTCCGGACCCGCATAGGTCATTAATGCCAAGTCAGATTCACGAACCAATGAGCTATTGGCCACATTACAGATGACCAGGCTGGCAAGATAACCCGATTTTTTTGCTGACTGAAGGGCGGCCAACGTATCAGCAGTCTCACCAGATTGGGAGATAGTGACAAATAACGTATTTTCAGGCACTACAACTTTTCGATAGCGGTATTCACTGGCCACCTCTACTTGGCAGGGGATTCCTGCCCACTCCTCAAGCCAGTAACGGGCGACCAAGCCAGCATGGTAGCTAGTGCCGCAGGCTACAATATGGACTGCTTTAACTTGGGGGAATACCTTACTCGCCTCCGCACCGAAAGCTTCTGGCAAAACATGTTTTTCGCTGATCCGTCCTTGCAGGGTGTTTTTGAGCACAGTCGATTGCTCGAATATCTCCTTCATCATGTAGTGTCGATAACCGCCTTTATCAGTCACATCTTCTCTACCGGCTAATGTCACGACTTCCCGCTCTACGTCTGAATCAGTGTGATCAACAATGGTATACCTGCCTTTTTTCAGCTCAACCACGTCCCCTTCTTCGAGGAAGATAAACCGGTCGGTAACCTGACGCAGAGCCATTTGGTCCGAGGCAATGAAGTTCTCTTCAATCCCAACACCCACCACCAGAGGGCTGCCACTACGAGTGCCAACGAGCACATCGGGCTCATGGGTGCTGATAACACCGAGGGCATAGGCTCCATCAAGTCGGACTGTCGCTTGTTGAACAGCATTTTTTAATGACGAGGTAGACTTCAAGAGGTGGTGAATCAGGTGGGCAACCACTTCGGTATCGGTATCTGACACAAATTGATAACCAAGGCCCGTTAATTCAGACCGCAATTCATTATGATTTTCGATAATACCGTTATGGACTACTGCCACGTCACCCGAGACATGAGGGTGGGAGTTCAGTTCGTTGGGTACCCCATGTGTGGCCCAGCGAGTATGCGCAATGCCCAACACGCCAGCTGCAGGTTTTTTGGTCAACCTATCAACAAGACCAGCGACTTTTCCCGCATTTTTACGAACTTGAAGCTCGCCTTTATCATCAATTATTGCCAGGCCAGCAGAATCGTAGCCTCGATACTCCAATCTATTGAGGCCTTCGATTAAAATGCCAGTGACATTCCGCTGTCCTGCTGCACCCACAATTCCACACATAGTTTTTTCCGATTAGCTCTTTGGGTATTAATTCTTTTTTGAAGGCCGCGTCCAGTCTGAGATGTTTCTCTGCTTCGCTCGGGTCAATCCAAGTTTATTTTCAGGCACGTCCTTGTTGATCGTAGAACCTGCGCCCACCGTGGCATTACGGCCAACCACAACCGGTGCAACCAGTGATGTGTTAGAGCCAATAAATGCATTATCACCGATGGTTGTTTGGTGTTTGTTCACGCCATCGTAGTTACAGGTAATTGTACCCGCACCCACATTCACATTGTCACCGAGCTCCGCATCACCGACATAACTGAGATGGCTAATTTTACTGCCTTTGCCCACACGTACTTTTTTAGTCTCAACAAAGTTGCCAACCTTCACGCCTTCCGCCAACTCTGTACCAGGACGGAGCCGCGCGAAGGGTCCAATTACTGCATTTTTTCCTATTCGGCACTCTTCAATAACACTGTTGGCCTTTATCTCAACACCATCAGCAACCGTACTGTTAATAATTAAACAGTTGGGGCCAATCTTAATATTGCTGCCTAGCGATACATCTCCCTCAAAAACAGCATTAATATCAATAAAGTTATCAATGCCTGTTTGGAGATTACCTCGTACATCGATCCGTGTAGCATCGGCCAAAGTAACACCTTCGGCCATTAGCCGTTCGGCCTGTTGCTTTTGGTAGTAACGTTCAAGGTTATTGAGTTGCAGACGGTTATTCACGCCCTCAACTTCTTCTATGGACTGAGGTTGTAATGTCTCAACCTGGAACCCTGCATTACGCGCAATGGAAATAATATCTGTCAGATAATATTCCCCTTGGGCATTTTCATTTCCTATCTGGGGTAACCACTCTTGTAGACAATGACTCGGTAGGGCGAGCACCCCGGTATTGACTTCCGATATTTGTAACTGCTCCCGAGAGGCATCTTTTTGCTCAACAATGGCCATGACCTTGCCGTTGTCATCTCTCACTATTCGCCCATAACCCGTAGGGTCGGTTAGCTGGACGGTCAGTAGCGACATACTCCGGTCGCTCACTTTATGGAGCATACCGGCAATAGTCTTTGAGCTGATCAATGGAACATCGCCGTAGAGGATCAAGGTGACACCCTCGGAATCCAATAACGAAGCTGCTTGCAAAACAGCATGCGCTGTACCAAGTTGCTCCGTTTGCTCTATATATCGAAGACGATCACCACAAATACCCGACTTTACTTCCTCGGCCCCGTGGCCTGTAACCACCAGGATATTCGCATCGTTAACCGTTTCTGCCGCATCAACCACATGTTGTAGCAAAGGGCGATCTGCGAGGCGATGTAGTACCTTGGGAAGGCTGGACTTCATCCGGGTGCCTTTTCCCGCAGCAAGAATCACGATATCTGTTGCCATATGTCTTCCCTAGCTTATAGGCATTAATTTAGGGGGGTTGGTTTTGAGGTATTTAATCAGGAACCATAACTGATTGCCACGATTTGCCGCACTCAGAATTATTCTCATTTACCGTTTAAATAAAAGGTACAAAAAAGGGTGGCTAAAGCCACCCTTTTTTATCAGTTACTGGTGTAACTAATGTTTTCCACCCAGCTTCTTCCGTAATTGATCAATCGTACGGAGCTGAGCTGCTGCCACGGCCAGCTGAGAAGCTGCTCGGGAGTAATCGAACTCACCACCCTGGTTAGAGAGGTCATGTTCCGCCTGCTTCTTAGCTTCCAGTGCAGCGGCTTCATCCAGATCATCCGCACGCAAGGCAGTATCAGAAAGAATTGAAATAAGGTTTGGCTGTACTTCAAGGAAACCACCGGAAAGGTAGTAAAGTTCCTCTTCGCCATCCTGCTTTACAATTCGGACTGGGCCTGGCTTTAAATCAGTTAGTAGTGGTGCATGGCCAAAAGTTATACCCAATTCACCCTGGGAACCCGTAGCCACAACCAGCTCAACTAGCCCTGAAAACAAGGATTCTTCGGAACTTACAATGTCACAGTGGACGGTCATAGACATATCTTAACGCCTTTCTCTTACTTCAGCTTTTCAGCTTTTTCAACCGCTTCTTCAATAGTGCCGACCATATAGAACGCCTGCTCTGGCAGGTGATCGTAGTCGCCATTAAGAATTCCCTGGAAAGCAGCAATAGTTTGTTTCAATGAAACGTATTTGCCTGGTGATCCAGTGAAGATTTCTGCTACGTGGAATGGCTGGGACAAGAAACGCTCAATCTTACGTGCGCGAGCTACCACTTGCTTATCTTCTTCAGACAGCTCATCCATACCCAGAATAGCAATGATATCTTTCAGCTCTTTAAACCGCTGAAGAACAGATTGCACGCCACGAGCCACGTCATAGTGCTCTTGACCAACAATCAGTGGATCCATCTGACGTGATGTTGAATCCAGTGGATCTACCGCTGGGTAAATACCTTTAGAGGCAATATCACGACTCAGTACAACGGTAGAATCCAAGTGAGCAAACGTCGTTGCTGGTGATGGATCCGTCAAATCATCCGCAGGTACATATACAGCCTGTACCGATGTAATCGACCCGGTCTTAGTAGAAGTAATACGCTCCTGAAGCACACCCATTTCTTCCGCAAGCGTAGGCTGATAACCTACCGCAGATGGCATACGACCCAACAGTGCAGATACTTCTGTACCGGCGAGTGTGTAACGATAGATGTTATCAACGAACAACAGTACGTCTTTACCTTCGTCACGGAATTTTTCTGCCATGGTCAAACCAGTCAATGCTACACGGAGTCTGTTTCCGGGTGGCTCATTCATCTGACCGTATACCATGGCTACTTTTGATTCGCTTGGTGTCTCAACGTTAACAACGCCAGATTCCTGCATTTCAAAGTAGAAATCGTTACCTTCACGGGTACGCTCACCAACACCAGCGAATACTGACAAACCAGAGTGCTCAGTCGCAATGTTGTTGATCAGCTCCATCATGTTGACGGTTTTACCAACACCGGCACCACCGAACAAACCAACTTTACCACCCTTAGCGAATGGACAAACCAGATCGATTACCTTGATGCCTGTTTCCAACAGCTCGTTGGACGCTGCCAGCTCGTCATAGGCTGGTGGCTTACGGTGAATAGCAGCACGCTCTTTCTCACCAATAGGGCCTTTTTCATCAATGGGGTTGCCTAACACATCCATGATGCGACCCAGAGTTTCTATACCAACAGGAACAGAAATAGGTGCATTGGTGTTATTAACGCTGAGTCCGCGGCTGATGCCTTCAGAAGAACCCATAGCAATGGTGCGCACGACACCGTCGCCCAGCTGTTGCTGAACTTCAAGGGTCAAATCTTTTTCTTCAACCACTAGTGCGTCATACACGTTGGGCACTTGATCACGTGTGAATTCCACATCGATAACAGCGCCGATAATTTGAACGATACGTCCGCTACTCATTGTCCGGTTCCTCTTAAACTAAACCTTTAATTAAACTGCTGATGCGCCACTAACAATCTCTGACAGCTCTTGTGTAATAGCCGCCTGACGAGCTTTGTTATAAAGCAATTGCAGTTCGTTGATCAGATCACCTGCATTATCCGTGGCGCTCTTCATTGCAATCATACGCGCCGCCTGTTCGCAGGCCTTATTCTCAACTACACCTTGGTAAACTTGAGACTCGATGTAACGAACCAAAAGTCCATCCAGTAGCTCCTTAGCATCGGGCTCATAGAGATAATCCCAATGGTGTTGAAGCTTGTCATCTTCTGTAGGCTTGAGTGGTAATAGCTGCTCAATAACCGGCTTTTGAGTCATGGTGTTCACAAATTCGTTTGCCACCACGTACAACCGATCAATTTTACCTTCATCGTAAGCGTCCAACATAACCTTCACGCCACCAATAAGGTCGTTGGCAGAGGGCTTATCACCGAGATCTTTTACTGTGGCAACAATATTGCCACCAAAACTACCAAAGAACGCTGCGCCCTTGTTGCCTACCGTACAAAGATCAATCTCAACCTCTTGATCAGACCAGGTTTTCATGGACTTGATCACCTGTTTGAACAGGTTTACGTTCAAACCACCACACAAACCCCGATCTGTCGAGATTACAATGTAGCCAACGCGTTTAATTTCACGTTGCTCCATATATTGGTGCTTATACTCACTCACTGCATTGGCAATTTGACCAACTACTGAGCGGATACGATCAGCATAAGGTTTGCCAAGTTGACGGCGTTCCTGTGCTTTCCGCATCTTACTCGCAGCAACCATCTCCATAGCACTCGTAATTTTCTGAGTGCTTTGGATACTAGTTATTTTGGTCTTAACTTCTTTTCCGACAGCCATAATTAATGCCTAATCATAGGGACAGGTTTAAATCTGTCCCCTTAACAAGTTTTACCAAGTCTGGGTGCTGACAAATTTTTCCAGCGCCGCCTTATAACTGGCTTCAATGTCGCTGTTCCAGTCACCGCTCTGGTTAACCTGATCTAACAGATCTCCGTGCTCAGCTTTCATATATGAGAGCAGGGCTGCCTCAAAATCACCAACTTTATTCACGGCAACTTCTTTCAGATAGCCGTTATCAACGGCATAAATTATCAGGCCCATCTCAGCAATACTTTGTGGTGCATATTGCTTCTGCTTCATCAGCTCAGTAACGCGCTCACCGTGGTCCAACTGGGCCTTAGTGGCATCGTCTAGATCAGATGCAAACTGGGAGAATGCTGCCAGCTCTCGATACTGTGCCAATGCGGTACGAATACCACCAGACAGTTTTTTCACAATCTTGGTTTGTGCAGCACCACCAACCCGAGATACGGAAACACCAGCATTCATTGCAGGACGAATACCCGCATTAAACATGTCCGCTTCAAGGAAGATCTGACCATCAGTAATGGAGATTACGTTGGTTGGTACGAATGCAGATACGTCACCAGCCTGAGTCTCAATAATAGGCAACGCTGTTAGCGAGCCCGTTTTGCCTTTTACTTCACCATTGGTGAAGTTTTCAACATAAGTTGGGTTTACGCGTGCTGCGCGTTCCAACAAGCGGGAGTGCAAATAGAACACATCACCGGGATAAGCTTCACGGCCTGGCGGACGGCGCAACAACAATGAAATTTGACGATAAGCCCAAGCTTGCTTGGTCAGATCATCATAAATAATCAGGGCATCTTGACCGCGATCTCGGTAGTACTCACCCATGGTGCAGCCACCAAACGGGGCTAAGAACTGCATGGCTGCCGGATCAGAGGCTGTTGCTGCAACAATAATCGTGTGCTCCATGGCACCGTGCTCTTCTAACTTGCGTACAACCGCCGCAATAGAAGACGCTTTCTGGCCAATTGCCACATAGATACACTTA
This sequence comes from Porticoccus sp., assembly GCA_018066715.1. GTDB lineage: Bacteria > Pseudomonadota > Gammaproteobacteria > Pseudomonadales > Porticoccaceae > Porticoccus. The sequence continues at coordinate 12,832 of JAGPWA010000080.1, forward strand.
ATGCCAGAATCTTTCTGGTTAATAATGGCATCAACAGCAACGGCTGTTTTACCAATCTGGCGGTCACCAATGATCAATTCGCGCTGACCACGGCCAATTGGCACCATGGCATCAATTGCCTTCAAACCAATTTGCACTGGCTGATCAACAGACTGACGAGCAATGACACCAGGAGCAACTTTTTCAATTGCATCGGTGAGTTTGGCATTTATCGGGCCCTTACCGTCAATGGGATCACCCAAAGCGTTAACGACTCGACCTTCCAACTCTGGACCTACTGGTACTTCAAGGATGCGACCGGTACAACGTGCTTTCTGGCCTTCAGCCAGAGTCTGGTAATCACCAAGGATTACCGCACCAACGGAGTCACGCTCCAAGTTAAGGGCCATACCATAGATGCCGCCATCAAACTCGATCATTTCACCGTACATCACATCGGCTAGGCCGTGGATACGAATGATCCCGTCTGATACGGATACAATAGTGCCTTCGTTCTGCGCTTCAGAAGAAACATCAAGGCTATCAATTCGCTGCTTGATGATTTCGCTGATTTCGGATGGATTCAGTTGCTGCATGTGCTCTGGTCCTCAATCCTATGAATTTAATACTTCGGCTAGTTTGGCCAAGCGTCCGCGAATGGAGCCGTCAATAACGGTATCTCCTGCGCGAACGACTACGCCACCAATCAGGCTGTCATCTATCGACACCTGCATGTTGACCTGACGCTCAAGTTTAGAACTGAGCGCACTAGCCAGCTTTTCTTGTTGTTCCGTGCTGATTTCACTGGCTGATACCACGCTAACCTCTACGGTCTTTTCGCGGTTGGCCTTCAACACTTCAAACTGTTGATAAATCTGTGGCAGTAGTTTCAGGCGACGATTTTCTGCCAAAACCTGAACAAAGCTACGGCTCTTCTCATTCAGAGCATCACCACAAACTTCTATAGTTTTTTCTGCCTGTTGAGTCGCTGTATAGCTTGGCGAACTCAGCAGTTTCACTACTGTATCTTGCGCTGCTACGGCCGCAGCAACTGCAAGGCTGTCTGACCAACCTTGAAGATCGCTTGCGTCTGCTGCGTATTGAAACGCCGCTTTCGCATAGGGCCGAGCTAAAGTGCTCAATTCAGCCATGTCAAACCTCGATTACAGCTGCGCTGCCAGATTATCGACCAACTTGCGATTAACGCTGTCGTCGATGTTTGCCTGCAGGATTTTTTCCGCACCAGCTAAGGCCAGAGTGGCTACTTTACTGCGTAGCTCCTCTTTAGCACGGTTAATTTCCTGCTCAATTTCTGCCTGAGCAGCCACTACTAAGCGGTCGCCTTCAGCCCGAGCCAGATCTTTTGCTTCATCAACAATTTGACTGGCTCGCTTGTTAGCTTGCTCAATCATTGCTGCCGCTTCCTGTTTGGCTTCTTTAAGCCGCTCCAACGCCTTTTCTTGCGCTAGTTCCAGGTCACGTGAAGCACGATCCGCGGCATCTAAACCATCGGCAATCTTCTTTTGACGCTCTTCCATCGCAGTTATGATGGCGGTCCAGACAAATTTCTTGCAGAACCAAATAAAGAACAGAAAAGAAATCAGCTGTCCGATTAGGGTCAGGTTAATATTCACGCCAACACCTCGTTCTTGGAGTTAATTGTTAAGAATCGGGATGTCAAACTTAAACGCTTGGAGCAACAGCAAAGATCAGGTACATGCCGATACCAACACCGATCATTGGAATCGCATCGATCAGACCAGCTAGCAGGAACATTTTACCCTGCAGCATTGGTCCCAATTCTGGCTGACGTGCAGTGCCTTCCAACAGCTTACCGCCCAACAGGCCCATACCAACGGCAGCACCAAGTGCACCAAACCCAACCATAATTGCAGCTGCGATCATGACAAGTTCCATTTTCTTCTCCTAATAACGAAAGTAAGTAACTATGCTTAAAAAGCACTAATGATTTAAAAAGTACTCGTGTAAAAATTATTATTTAGTGGTCTTCGTGCGCCATACTCAGGTACACGACGGTCAACACCATAAAGATAAACGCTTGCAGTGTAATAATTAGGATATGGAAAATCGCCCAACCTAATTGCAAGACACCCCCAAAAGCACCCAAAATTAAACCGCCGCCGTACATCATGGCAATTAGAATAAAGATCATTTCACCCGCATACATGTTGCCGAATAACCGCAAGCCAAGAGAGAACGGCTTAGCCAATAGGCCTACCAGCTCTAGCGCAAGATTAATGGGAACAAAAAATGCCTGAATAATGGGGTTTTTGGCAGCAAAGGGTTGCAAGGTCAGCTCGCCGACAAAACCACCAATGCCTTTTACTTTAATACTGTAGTAAAGAATCATGCCGAACACACCGAGCGCCATACCCAAAGTAATATTGGGGTCGGTTGACGGTACAATCTTTTGGAAATGTACGCCGGCAAAGCTCATCAAATAAGGAACCACATCGACGGGGATTAAATCCATCAGGTTCATCAGGAAGACCCAAACAAAGATCGTCAGCGCCATCGGAGCAATCCAAGGGTTACGACCGTGGAAGCTATCCTTAACGGTGCCATCCACAAACTCAACCATCATCTCTACAAAGTTTTGAAACCCTGTAGGTACACCCGTGGTGGCTCGCTTTGCTGCACAACGAAACAGCAGGGCAAAAACAAGCCCAAGACCTATGGACCAACCAAGACTATCTACATTGACTGCCATAAACCCCATTTCAGCGGCCTCTTGCGCATTGTGCGCAAAACCCCACCCATGATCAGTATGACCAAATGTCAGATTGGTCAAATGGTGTTGTATGTATTCGGAGCCCGTTTGTTGGGTATCACCTGCCATTCTTTTTTCTCTCAAACCAGCAAGGTCTAATTTAGCGGTGGTTTAGCAGCCTCGCGGCACAAAACCACTGCACAATAATCATGGCGCCATAACTAAGAAACAGACCGGGTAGATGAAGCGGCTCTATAAAACTAAAAGCCAGTGCAAACAACACCGCGGTGAGCAACAATTTGCCCGTTTCGCCTTTATGTATGGCGCGAAGTATTTCTGGGGCCTGCCTCGCCCCTAAATACCGAAAGGCTAGTCGTGTGAGATAGGCCTGAGGGCCTATCTGTATCACTCCACCAATCAGTATGGAATAGGCTGCGGTTGCATCTACCGGCGATATGGCAACCACAATGACCAACAAAATGATCAACTGAGTAATTGCTATCCGACCTACCGGTGGAGCCTTAATGGTAGCTTTCATTTGCTACCCCCCTTCCGCAAAATATGCTTGAACCAACACCTAACGGCTGCTCAAACGGGCGGCAATTATAGGGAGTCCCACAAGTAGATTCAACAAAACTTTGATGTAAGCAGAGGTATAAAACGGAAAAGCGGTAATAACGGGCATTGATTAGAATTATAGCCTGCTGTTACTTAATGTGGCTGAGTATGCCTTCTAGCTCATCCAAACTGTTGTATTTGAGGATCAGCTTACCCTTACCTTTAGCATTATGCTGTATCAACACCGGCACTCCAACCTGATCAGATAGGTCGTCCTGTAGACGCTTAGTATCCGGGTCAACTCGATGTGTTGAGGCCTGCTCAGGCTTTTCTTGCTGTTGTTGTAATCGCCGCACCAATGCTTCTGTTTGTCTCACTGTCATTCCTTTGATAACAGTGGTTCTTGCCGCCTCTGTTTGCCTTTGCCCCTCTAGGCCCAGCAACGCTCGGGCATGACCCATCTCTAGATCACCATGCTCCAACAGTTTTTGCACCTCTTGCTCAAGGGTCATCAGGCGCATCAGGTTAGTTACTGTGCTACGCGGCTTGCCTACAGCATCCGCCACCTGCTGTTGAGTAAGACCAAATTCCTGCTGTAGGCGAACTAATGCTTGCGCCTCTTCTATCGCATTGAGATCTTCCCGCTGGATATTTTCAATCAGCGCCATAGCGATAGCTGACTCGTCGGGCACATCTCTAATCAACGCCGGTATTGTGTCCAGCCCTGCTTGTTGGGCCGCTCTCCAACGTCGCTCACCCGCAATAATTTCATAGCTATCAATACCCGTTGGGCGAACAACGATTGGCTGCATGACCCCTTGAGCCCGGATAGAGCTGGCTAGATCCTCTAATGCCTCCGGGTGCATATCCCTGCGTGGCTGATATTTGCCCCTAGACATAAACTCAATGGGCAGCTCGTTCAGCGTATCCCGCTGAATAACTACACGCTCTTCTTCAGTGTTCGTTTCGTTCCCCATACCCAAAAGGGCATCCAGTCCGCGACCCAAACCTTTTCTCTTCACCATAACTTAACCTGTTGTTTCTGCCGGTACTCTGACAACCGCCTTGGCTCGACGAATAATTTCACCAGCCAACCCAAGGTAGGCGAGAGCGCCCTTTGAATTTTTATCGTAGGCTAGCGCGGGCTGGCCATAACTGGGCGCTTCAGCAAGACGAACATTGCGGGGAATAGCGATACGGTAAACCTTATCACCAAAATGGCTTCTCAGTTGGGCGGTCACCTCATTGGTAAGACTGTTGCGTGGGTCATACATCGTGCGAAGGATGCCTTCCAATTGTAATTTTGGGTTAAGAAACTGAGCGATTTTTCGAATGGTGTCGTGCAATGCCGACAACCCTTCCAGCGCATAGTATTCACATTGCATTGGAACAATCACCCCATCACAAGCCACCAAGGAATTGACTGTCAGCATACTCAAAGAAGGAGGGCAGTCGATAATAATGTAGTCATAGCGGTTTTTTACCCGTGCTAGGGCGTGCCGCAATCGACTTTCTTTATTCTTAACCTGAAGCAACTCAACCTCAGCTGCCGTCAGATCACCATTCGCCGGCAACACATCAAAGTGGCCGGATTCACTACGTTGCATGGCTTCTTCGGTAGTTGACGCTCCGATTAAGACATCTAGTATCGTGGTTTTCTGGCTGCTTTTGTTGACCCCACACCCCATGGTCGCATTTCCCTGGGGATCCATATCCACCAACAGAATTCGCTTACCATAACTGGCTAATGATGCGGCAAGATTAACGCTGGTCGTCGTTTTTCCCACACCGCCTTTTTGGTTGGCAATGGCAAATATCTTGCTCAATATGGCTTCCTCAACTGGGTGCGATTTCGATCAAGTGTCGCTCGCGATCGACACCAGGCACCTGAAGCTGGTGCGAGGCAACGACATTATAGTGTTTTGGCAAAGCACTCAACTCCTTCGCTGGATATTGCCCCTTCATGGCATAAAAACGCCCATTCTCTCCGATTAAATGGGCACATTTTTCCACCATGTCCTTCAGGCTAGTAAATGCTCTACTGGTCACACCATCGAAGAGTCTTGTGGGCTGATAAGCTTCAACCCGACTTTGGTTCTCGGTGACATTATCAAGCCCTAGCTGGGTTCGCACCTGAAATAGAAAGCGGGTTTTTTTACCATTACTGTCCAACAGAGTGAACTGACGTTCAGGGTAGATGATTGCCAAGGGGATTCCCGGCAACCCGGGCCCGGTACCCACGTCGATGATTCGCTCTCCTTTCACCAAGGGGGCAATACTGAGACTGTCAAGCAGGTGCAATCGGAGCATTTGCTCCGGCTCACGAATTGAAGTGAGGTTGTAAGCACCGTTCCACTTTTCAAGCAGCCCCAAGTAATCCAGCAGCTGACTAACTTGGCGGTCTGATAGCATCAATGAAAGTTGCTGTAACCCCTCGCGTAATATGGGTTCGAGGTCTTTACTTGCGAGCTTTTGCTGCACCACTTAGGCTATTTTCTTTGCTGTCATGGATTTTTTCTTCAAATAAACTAATAACAAAGACATGGCTGCCGGGGTAATACCTTGTATGCGTGATGCCCTAGCTAATGTTTCCGGTCTCGCTTCTTTTAGTTTTTGTTTGACCTCATTAGACAAACCATTAACCACGTCATAGTCAAAATCCACCGGGATAGCGGTTTTTTCCTGACGACGCATTTTGTCAATTTCATCCTGCTGACGATCTATGTAGCCCGCATACTTGGCATCTATTTCTACCTGTTCGGCCACATCTTCAGCCACCACCGCGACCTCTCCGTTCACCGCATCAAGCTCAATAATATCGCTATACCCCAACTCAGGCCGCTTTAGCAGATCAAGCAAGCTGTACTCCCTTCCTGGAGCAGACCCTGTTTTTTGTTCTACAATTTTTGCCTGATCTGTCGCCGGTTGAATCCAGCACCCCCTAAGGCGCTGTTGTTCTTGCTCTACCGCTTCACGCTTTTCACTAAACATTTTCCAGCGATGATCGCCTACCAACCCCAACTCCCGGCCCTTCTCGGTCAACCGCTGGTCGGCATTATCCTGGCGAAGTAATAACCGATACTCTGCTCGACTGGTAAACATTCGGTAAGGCTCTAGAGTGCCCATGGTGATCAGGTCGTCTACCAACACCCCAATATACGCTTCATCACGGCGGGGGCACCAAGCCTCTTTATCTTGCACCAGTAATGCGGCATTAGTACCTGCGAGCAGCCCTTGCGCTGCGGCCTCTTCGTAACCCGTCGTACCATTGATCTGGCCAGCAAAGAACAGGCCATCCATACTCTTGGTTTCCAAAGAATACTTCAAATCCTGAGGGTTAAAGTAATCATACTCAATGGCATAACCTGGGCGAGTAATATGAGCATTCTCAAAGCCCTTGATGGAGCGCACCAACTGCATCTGCACATCAAAAGGTAGGCTTGTGGATATTCCATTAGGGTAGAGCTCGTGTGTAGTAAGCCCCTCTGGTTCAATAAATATCTGATGGTTATCTTTATCCGCAAAGCGAACCACTTTATCCTCAATAGAGGGGCAATAGCGGGGGCCCACCCCTTCAATCACACCGGTATACATGGGAGAACGATCCATCCCTCCACGAATAATTTCATGTGTCTTCTCATTGGTATGGGTGATATGGCAGCAGATTTGTTCTGGATGTTCCGACACATCCCCCAAATAGGACATCACTGGTTCAGGCTTATCTCCCCATTGGGGTTGTAACCCCTCAAAATTGACACTACGGGCATCAATACGGGGCGGTGTGCCCGTTTTCAAACGATCTACCCGCAACGGTAACGCTCGCAATCGATTCGCTAAACCAATGGATGGTGGGTCGCCTGCTCGGCCTCCAGCATGATTTTCCAAACCAATATGGATCTTTCCGCCCAAAAAGGTTCCCGCCGTCAATACCACCGTCTTTCCTGAAAACCGTAAACCCATCTGGGTAACAACACCGGTGACACGGTGACCTTCGATAATCAGATCATCCACCGCTTGCTGAAAAATGGATAGGTTGGGTTGGTTTTCTAATATTTGACGTACGGCGTTCTTATACAGCACTCGGTCTGCTTGGGCTCGAGTTGCTCTAACGGCAGGGCCCTTCCGTGAATTCAAAACCCGAAATTGAATTCCGCCTTTATCCGCTGCGTGAGCCATGACACCACCCAGAGCATCAACCTCTTTCACTAGGTGACTTTTACCAATCCCGCCAATCGCTGGGTTACAAGACATTTGCCCCAGTGTTTCAATATTATGCGTTAACAGTAGCGTACGACACCCCATACGCGCAGCGGCTAAACAGGCTTCTGTACCGGCATGGCCGCCACCAATGACTATCACATCGAAGCTATTTGGGTAATGCATAACAACTGGCCAATTATAGATTTTTAAAAATGGGCCGATATTATAAAGCAAATGGCTAAAGAATTATTGTTAGGCTAAAAAGTACTTTTTTATCTAGTTAAAGATTTAATAATCTTATCTACTTATATATATAGGTATATAAAGATTAATATTGTTGTTATTAATGGGCAACCGGTTTTCTGTGGATAGGCATAAATTAACCTTTAATAACATAAAGATAGGACGATGATAACCAACAGTAAAAACTGCTACAAAGCTGTTTTTAACGCGCTTCTAAGCTGTGTATATAATCGGTAGTTACCCACAGAGATACAGAAACCCAAGTTATCCCCAAAATAGTCCAAGGGTTTTCCAGAGAGCTTTACAGACGATTATCCACAGGTTAATCAAGGCTGTGGGTAAGTGGTTGCACCCTACAGATAAACCTGTGGATAAAAAAGGTGTAAGTTTATTTCTCTGAAGGATCGATCTTTCGTTGATATAGACGCACTTTTTCTTTAAAATCGCCCGCCCTTCAAGGGGATTAGTCAGCTAACGGAAGTCAGACATGAAAAGAACATTTCAGCCCAGCGTTCTGAAACGCAAGCGTACACACGGTTTTCGTGCTCGCATGGCCACCAAAAGTGGTCGTATGGTGATCAATCGTCGTCGTGCTAAGGGCCGTAAGCGCCTAGCCGCATAATTGCTCGCCCATTCTTTAGGGTAAGACTTTTAGGGCAGGACTGTGCCAGAGGTACATGCCTGAACAGAACATGCCCGAATTAACTTATTGTAGAAATAAGCGCCTTTTAACAGCCCGGTCCTACCAGGCTGTTTTTGGTGACACCTGCTATAAAGTTGCCCACCCCAACCTTTTATTGCTAGCCAGACCCAATCAATTGTCTCACCCACGGTTGGGCCTTGTGGTAGCAAAGAAACATATTCGACATGCAGTGAACCGCAATCGTGTTAAACGGGTAGTGCGTGACACCTTTCGTTTGGTGCAACACCAGCTAAATTCCGTCGATGTGGTGTTCCTTGTCCGTCCTGGTATGGATAAATTGTCACCCCAAGAGCAAACCGAATTACTGGAAAATACTTGGCAGCGTTTATCACGGAAGTTACAAGTGGACTCGTCATGCGTAAACTGATGACGGTCTGTATAAAAGGGTATCAGTTATTTGTTAGCCCATTCATTGGTAACAATTGCCGGTTTTATCCTAGCTGTTCATGTTATGCAGAAGAGTCTATTGAGCAGTATGGTGTTTTAAAGGGGGGTTATCTTACCCTGCGCCGCCTTATAAAATGCCACCCTTATCATGCCGGGGGATATGACCCGGTTCCTCAACCCCAACAAAAAACTGAGTTGAAATAACTATGGATTGGCAACGTTCATTACTTATTGCTGCCATGCTGGCGGTGGTTTACATGCTGTTTCTGGAATGGAATACGTTTCAAGAAGCGAACACACCAAAAGTGGATACCGCCACGGCTGAAGCAATGGTGACCCCTGAGTTGCCAACCCCCGATTTACCCGATATTGATACTACGGTTGATACGACCAATGTCTCAGTGCAGGCCGGCGAGCTGCCAATAATACCAGAGGTGCAATCAGAACAGGGTGTTGAACCAGTAGCGGCTGCGAACACTCGGTTGGTTCGAGTCTCTACAGATGTGCTGACGGTGCTGATTGATACCTTAGGTGGTGACATTGTGAGGGTTGAGTTGCCGAAACATCTAACGGCGCTGAGTGAGACGGATGACCCTTTCATCTTACTTAACCGAACTGCTACAACGACATATATAGCCCAGAGTGGCTTAGTTGGCACTAATGGTACTGACACCAGAGCAGGAAGGCCTTTGTTTAAAGCCCGCGCTGATCATTACACGATGGAGTCTGGACAGGAAACGCTACAGGTAGACCTAACACTCCAGCAAGGAGATGTCCTGATTACCAAGCAGTTCCATTTTAATCGTGGAGACTATTTGGTGGGCATGGCTTATCAAGTAGATAACCAGAGCAACCAACCATGGAAGGCGGGGTTGTTTGGGCAAATAAAGCGCGATAGCCACAACCCCACAGTTGGTGGTGGTATGGGAATGGCGCCTTTCTTGGGTGCGGCGATGACCAGCACAGAAGAAAATTACAAAAAAATGGACTTTGAGGACATCGAGGAAGAGTCTTTCAAAGACACGGTGACCGGTGGCTGGCTCGCCATGGTACAACATTACTTTATCAGCGCCTGGGTACCTGACCAGAAAACGACCAACACATTTAACTTACGGAAGTTGGGCAATCAAGATCTATATGTTCTTGGGTTCACCTCTCCACAGGTAACTGTAGAGCCGGGCGAGCAGGGTGAGCTTCGCGCTGCTTTTTATGCGGGGCCAAAAGATCAGTATCGACTTGAAAAAATCTCTCCCTACCTCGACTTAACGGTCGATTATGGTTGGCTTTGGTGGATTGCAAAACCATTGTTTTGGGTGCTTTACCAGCTTCATGAGTTCCTTGGTAACTGGGGCTGGTCGATTATTCTGTTAACCATGATGATCAAGGCCGCCTTTTTCCGCCTTTCAGCTACTAGCTACAAATCTATGGCAAACATGCGGAAACTGCAGCCAGAGATGGCCCGCCTGAAAGAGTTGTATGGAGACGACAAACAGAAAATGTCGCAGGAAACCATGAGCCTGTACAAGAAGGAGAAGGTGAACCCCATGGGAGGGTGTTTGCCTATTCTGGTACAAATGCCGGTGTTTATTGCGCTTTATTGGGTGTTGCTGGAGAGCGTTGAGTTGCGTCACTCTCCCTGGATTCTTTGGATCCAGGATTTGTCGATAAAAGACCCCTATTTTGTGCTCCCCTTGATAATGGGCGCCAGTATGTTTATTCAGCAGAAGCTGAACCCTACCCCGCCTGACCCTACTCAGGCGAAGGTCATGCAGATGATGCCTATTGCGTTCACCTTCTTCTTTATGTTCTTCCCTGCAGGGTTGGTTCTTTACTGGACCGTGAATAATGGGCTGTCCATCATTCAACAGTGGTTGATAACCCGCCGGATTGAAGGTGCATCGGAAAAAAAATAGGATAAGAAGGGCTCCTCATAAGGAGCCTTTTTTTCTGGAATATTAAAATGTTATCTGCCAGTGATCAGGACACCATAGCAGCTATTGCCACACCACCGGGTCGAGGTGGTGTGGGTATTTTACGAATATCAGGGAAAAATCTATCCCCCTTTTTTGATGGGTTTTTGGCAAAAACACCAGAGCCAAGACAAGCACTATTTACTGACTTTTTAGGTGCTGATGGGGCCGCGATTGATCAAGGTGTAGCCATCTACTTCGCCGCACCTCATTCATTCACCGGAGAGCATATTCTGGAGTTACAGGGTCATGGTGGTCCCGTTATTATGGACGCCCTGTTACGCCGATCTCTAGCGCTAGGCGCCCGCCTAGCAAGACCTGGTGAGTTTTCTGAGCGTGCTTTTCTTAACGACAAAATAGATCTTGCACAGGCTGAGGCAATTGCCGACCTGATTGATGCTACGTCTGATCAGGCTGCCCGTTGTGCGCTTCGTTCACTTCAGGGTGAGTTTTCTGCCCAAATCCACAGTTTGGTTGAATCTCTGACGGCACTACGAATTTATGTTGAAGCGGCCATTGATTTTCCGGAGGAGGAAATAGATTTTTTGGCAGATGGAAAAGTGTCCGCTGACCTCGGTGCGTTACAGAAGCAGCTGAAGGCCGTTATCGCACAGGCCTATCAGGGCTCTCTGATGAGGGAGGGGATGACGGTAGTTATAGCGGGCAAGCCCAACGCCGGTAAATCGAGCCTGCTAAACGCACTATCTGGTAAGGATAGTGCCATTGTGACTCATATTGAAGGAACAACCCGTGATGTACTTCGAGAGCAGATCCATATTGATGGCATGCCGCTTCATATCATTGATACTGCCGGATTAAGGGACACGGGAGATGCGGTTGAACAAGAGGGCATTAGACGCGCTTGGCAGGAAATTGATCATGCTGACCGAATCTTGTTTGTTATTGATAGCGCCCAGGATTACTCCTTGGAACCCAGGAATAACTGGCCGGAATATTTTGAGCGTTATCCTGAACGAGACTCCCACGGGAAGAGTAATCTTAGTTTTGTCTTGAACAAGGGGGATATCTCCGGGCTACCAGCTGGGCTTTCTAATAATGGCCATCCGGTAATTACCCTCTCAGCAAAACAGGGGGTCGGTCTCAATATTCTCACCGAACACCTGAAAGAGTGTATGGGCTACACCGGAAGTAATGAAGGTAGTTTCACCGCAAGACGACGCCATACCGAAGCGCTTCAGGAGGCACAAGAATATTTAAATGCAGGGTCAGCGCAGTTGAATGAAGCTGGCGCCGGTGAACTACTGGCTGAAGATCTGAGGTTGGCTCAACAGTCACTCGCCGAAATTACGGGCGAATTTACTTCTGACGATTTGCTGGGCAGAATTTTTTCCAGTTTCTGTATTGGAAAGTAACCCCCCCTCTTTCTTCGTTACCGGCTCTAATAACATATCCACCAGGCAGCGTATCCGCTAACTTATTCATATGGCTGGTGTTCTTTGGTCAGCCCACAAAATGCTAACAGGTTATCCACATATCGTGGTCAAAAAACACCCAGTAAATGCTTCCGATACTGTGCAAAACTAATGCTCGGTATATATTTGTAACCATTTGATATATAAGGATAGAATAGAAAATTCGACTAAATAATTTTTTTATAAAAGGTGTGGATAACTCCATCCGTTGTGGCTAAACTAAGGGCCAAATAAAAATGTCATCTATTAGAATTGAATGGCAGTATAAAGGGGAAAAACTTGGCTCAAGCCTCGTGGGATAAGTGTCTAGGATACCTTCAGGAAGAACTACCGGCACAGCAGTTCAATACCTGGATAAGGCCATTACAGTTACATGTTCCGGAGAGTGATGAGCCTCAATCATCAACGGATATTAGGTTGCTTGCACCGAACCGTTTTGTGAGAGATTGGGTCTCAGATAAGTTTCTCGAGCGGATCATTGAAATCTTCCAGCAGCTTCAAGGTGAACGGTGCAAGGTAATCGTTGAGTCCAGTACTAGCCCGCAACCCATTTATCATGAAGATGCGACGCCTGTGCTCCCAAAGGTGCTCCCAACAGTGCTAGGGAAAGCTCCGTTTCCTGCAACAACCCGCATTCAAGTCCAGCCCGAGGCTAGAAAAACGGATGTTGAAGGCGGGCTAAATCATCGAAGCAATATCAATCAGACCTTCACCTTTCAGTCATTTGTCGAAGGTAAATCAAACCAGCTTGCTTTAGCGGCTTCCCGGCAGGTAGCCGAAAACCCAGGAGGTTCTTATAACCCGCTATTTATTTATGGTGGCGTTGGGTTGGGTAAGACCCACCTTATGCACGCTGTGGGGAATGCGCTGCGGGAACAAAAACCCAATGCAAAAATTATTTACCTCCACTCAGAGCGCTTTGTGGCCGATATGGTTAAGGCGCTGCAGTTAAATGCGATCAATGATTTTAAGCGCTTTTACCGCTCTGTTGATGCGTTACTGATTGACGACATACAGTTCTTTGCCGGTAAAGAGCGCTCTCAAGAAGAGTTTTTCCACACCTTCAATGCGTTGCTTGAGGGTGGTCAGCAAATGATTCTGACTTGTGATCGTTATCCAAAGGAAATAGATGGCCTTGAAGAGCGACTAAAATCCCGCTTTGGTTGGGGGCTTACCGTTGCTGTTGAGCCGCCAGAACTGGAAACACGAGCCGCGATTCTGATGAAAAAGGCACATCAGGCAAAAGTAAATCTTCCCGACGACGCAGCTTTTTTTATTGCCCAGCGTATCCGCTCCAATGTTAGAGAGCTCGAAGGTGCACTCAAGAGGGTGATAGCAAGTGCTCACTTCACGGGGGCCCCTATAAGTATTGAGCTTATTCGCGAATCCTTAAAGGACCTTTTGGCACTTCAGGATAAACTGGTCACCATTGATAATATTCAGCGGGTGGTCTCTGAGTACTACAAGGTTAAAATGTCTGAGTTTTTATCCAAGCGACGAAGTCGGTCTATAGCCAGGCCGCGACAAGTGGCGATGGCGCTTGCCAAAGAGCTAACCAATCATAGCCTGCCAGAGATCGGAGAGGCCTTTGGTGGTCGTGATCATACGACGGTTCTACATGCGTGTAGAAAGGTCAAAGAGCTGCAGGAAACGAGTCGAGATATTAACGAGGATGTTAAGCAGTTATTAAGAACGTTAACCACCTGATTATTCGCAGCTTTTGGATTATTATAAGCAACTCTTTTTATCTAGCTTACTTGGAAGATATTAACCGATGAAGTTCTCAGTTTCCCGCGAAGATTTTCTGAAGCCCTTGCAGTTGGTTGTTGGAGTAGTAGAGCGGCGCCAGACACTGCCTATTTTATCTAACGTTCTTATTAACCTTAGTGATGGTCGATTATCTCTCACCGGGACTGATCTCGAGGTAGAGATTGTTGGCCACTTATCACTGGTTTCACCTGCAGAAAGCGGAGAGATAACGGTACCAGCGCGCAAGTTGATGGATATCTGTCGCTCTTTACCCGATGGCGCTGAGATCACGCTTTCTGAAGAGGGTGGTCGTGTTCAAGTCACCAGTGGACGGAGTCGTTTTACGCTATCTTCTCTCCCGGCCAATGAATTTCCCAATGTGGATGATGGGCCTGGTAAGTGTGAATTTTCTATTGAGCAAAATTCGTTTAAACAGCTTATTGATCACACCGCGTTTGCCATGGCGCAACAGGATGTACGGTATTACCTTAATGGAATGTTGCTAGAGGTAGGTAATGATCGCGTTCGTGCGGTGGCGACAGATGGCCATAGGTTGGCCATGATGGATACTCAGGTTGCCGGTCTACCAGGGGAGTTAACCCAGGTTATTCTTCCTCGCAAAGGGGTTATAGAGTTATCACGCCTGCTATCAGATGAGGGCGAGGTTTCCGTTGTACTAGGCAATAACCATATTCGTATCGCAACAGCAGATTTTCGCTTCACCTCTAAGCTGGTAGATGGTGCCTACCCAGACTACGACCGGGTACTGCCAAAAGGTGGTGATAAAGAAATGGTGGGCAGTCGTGAAGAGCTGAAAAATGCTTTTAGCCGTACCGCGATATTATCTAATGAAAAGTATCGAGGCGTTCGTTTATTGTTATCAGAAGGTCAATTGACGCTGGTTGCTAATAACCCTGAGCAAGAAGAGGCACAGGAGGAAGTAACCGTTGATTATTCCTCAGACGAACTTGAAGTAGGCTTCAATGTCAGCTATGTCATTGATGTTCTTAATGTTTTACGTGGGGAGACTGCTCGCTTTACGCTTTCTGACGCGAACAGTAGTGCTCTGATAGAAGACCCTGAGAATGAAAGTGCCGTGTATGTTGTTATGCCGATGCGGCTCTGATTATTCAGTCAACACCATCTAAAATGTATCTACAGAAACTGGATGTGCATGGGTTGAGAAACCTGAAGCAGATCCAGCTTTCATTATCACCCGGAGCTAATCTACTTTACGGCTCAAATGGTAGCGGCAAAACAAGTGTGCTAGAAGCGCTCTATTTGTTAGGTCGTGGTCGCTCTTTCCGCACTCGTACACTAAGTCCGGTTATTAATCATGATGCTGATAACTGCACAGTTTTTGGGTTGCTTCACAAAGAGGGTAAGGAAATACCGCTGGGTGTCAGTCGATCGAGGCAGGGCGATTTTTTATTCAAAGTGGATGGAGAGCCCGTCACCAGTGCATCAAGTCTTGCCGAGGCTATGCCGTTATTAATACTTAATTCAGATAGCTTTCACCTGCTGGATGGAGGACCTCAGTTTCGCAGGCAGTTTGTCGATTGGGGTGTGTTCCACGTGGAACATAATTATCGGAATACCTGGCAAAGGTTTCGCAGGGCCTTGAAACAGCGCAATTCATTGCTTCGGCGTGATAGAATAGATGAGGCCTTGCTGGGGGTTTGGGATGCTGAATTCGTTAGTTTGGCAGAGCAGATTAACCACTACCGTGAACAGTATCTAGCCGATTTGATGCCCAGAATTAGTGAGGTGCTGTCAGAGCTCTCTCCTTTAGAGGGGTTTGAGTTCAAGCATTATGCTGGCTGGGATAACACGAAGAATTTAAGTGATGTATTGCTGGCAGATCGGCAGAGAGATCTTCAGGGGAAAACAACACATCATGGGCCACACCGGGCGGATCTACGGGTACGGTTCAATAAGCAACCGGCCAATGATTTACTGTCCCGGGGGCAGATTAAAGTGCTCGTTACTGCCATGCAGGTAGCACAGGGCTACTTGTATCATGAGAAAACGGGGTGTCAGTGCCTGTACCTGCTGGACGACCTCCCGTCTGAGTTAGATATAGAGCATAGACGTAAGGTCGGTGGGCTTTTGTATCGACTGGGCGCACAGGCCTTTATAACCGGTGTCGTTCGGGAGGATTTAAGATCATCTTGGCCCGAAGAAGATAAAACCATCCGCATGTTCCACGTGGAACATGGGCGTATTGCACAAGAATAGGTGTTAATACTAAAACATAGAAATTTAGGTTTCTCGTATGAGTGAAGAGCAGAACTACGATTCGTCGAGCATTAAGGTGTTAAAAGGCCTGGATGCTGTTCGTAAACGTCCTGGAATGTATATCGGTGATACCGATGATGGGACTGGTTTACATCACATGGTGTTTGAAATTGTCGATAATTCCATCGATGAGGCGTTGGCAGGCCACTGCTCAGAAATACGGGTTACGATCCATCCGGGCGAGTCTATCACCGTCTCAGATAATGGTCGTGGTGTTCCCACAGAAATCCATGAAGAGGGTGTTTCTGCAGCTGAAGTGATTATGACAGTGCTTCATGCGGGCGGAAAATTTGACGAGAATAGCTACAAAGTCTCCGGCGGACTTCATGGTGTGGGCGTTTCAGTGGTGAATGCACTTTCTAAGGAGCTACGTCTAACCATTAGGCGGGGCGGCAATGTACACGAGCAGCATTATAGCCATGGCGTGCCACAGGCACCGTTGGCTGTGGTGGGTCAGGCGACCGAAACAGGTACAGAGTTACACTTTGTGCCATCAGAAGGCACCTTTAACAACATCATTTTTCACTATGACATATTGGCTAAACGTCTGAGAGAGCTATCGTTTCTAAATTCCGGTGTTCGAATCACGCTAAAAGACGAGCGAACAGGAAAAGAGGATACTTTTCAATACGATGGCGGCTTACAAGCCTTCGTTGAATATTTAAATACCAACAAAACAACCATCAATCAGGTGATGCACTTCGACGTTCAGCGTGATGATGGCGTTGGTGTTGAGGTTGCGCTGCAATGGAATGACAGCTACCAGGAAAATATTTTTTGTTATACCAACAACATTCCGCAACGAGATGGCGGTACACACCTGGCAGGATTTAGGTCTGCGCTTACCCGAAGCCTTAACACCTACATTGAAAAGGAAGGGTTGGGCAAAAACAATAAGGTCAGCACTACCGGAGACGATGCCCGGGAAGGGTTGACGGCAATTGTTTCGGTGAAAGTGCCAGATCCCAAGTTTTCCTCACAAACCAAGGATAAATTGGTTAGCTCGGAAGTAAAAACGGCAGTTGAGCAGGAAATGGGTGCTAATTTAACGGACTATTTATTAGAAAACCCGAAAGAAGCCAAGAGTGTTGTGATGAAAATGGTGGATGCTGCTCGGGCGCGTGAGGCTGCGCGGAAGGCGCGTGAAATGACACGACGTAAAGGCGCATTAGATATCGCAGGGCTCCCTGGCAAGCTGGCAGACTGCCAAGAGAAGGATCCCGCACTCTCAGAATTGTACTTGGTGGAGGGTGACTCTGCTGGCGGCTCAGCAAAACAGGGCCGAGATCGCCGAACACAGGCCATTTTACCACTGAAGGGAAAAATCCTTAATGTGGAAAAAGCTCGGTTTGACAAAATGTTGTCCAGTGTCGAGGTGGGAACGCTCATCACGGCCTTGGGGTGTGGTATTGGAACGGAAGAATTCAACGCGGATAAACTTCGATACCATACTATTCTGATCATGACCGATGCGGATGTGGATGGCTCTCATATCCGAACATTATTGCTGACGTTCTTCTTCCGGCAAATGCGGGAGCTGGTCGAGCGTGGCAATATTTATATTGCACAGCCTCCTCTTTACAAGATCAGCAAAGGCAAGCAAGAGCAATATCTTAAGGATGATCAAGCACTTACGGCATTTTTAACGCAATCAGCACTGGAAAACTCTAGCCTACATGTCAATGCTGACGCCCCTAGGATCAGTGGTAGTGCTCTAGAAACCCTAGTGGCAGACTACCGTCGTGTGATGACAATTATTGAGCGTATGTCTCGCTTATATCCTGAGGACGTTTTACAAAAACTGGTTTATATGCCGGCACTTAGCTCTGAAAATCTTAGTGATAAAACCCAGGTGGAGGATTGGAGCAAGGCGCTGTCTGAGTCACTGGAGCAAGAGAATAAGGCTGGGAGTCACCGCTATCAAGTCGCGGTTGAGGCCGATAGTGAGCGTCAGGTTTACTTGCCTTGCGTAGAAATTACAGCCCACGGTGTACCAACCAACTACCGTTTCAACTATGACTTTTTTGTTTCTGGTGAATATGCCGCCATCATCTCTCTTGGTAAGCAACTACAAGGGCTGATCGAGGAGGGGGCATATATTCAGCGTGGGGAGCGTTCTAAGCCTGTAGAGAGTTTTAGTACGGCTCTAGAGTGGCTAATGAATGAATCTCGCCGCGGTTACAGTATACAGCGCTATAAAGGGCTGGGTGAAATGAACCCAGAACAGTTGTGGGATACTACGATGAACCCGGAAACTCGGCGTATGTTACAGGTTAGGGTTGAGGACGCTATAGCGGCTGATCAGATGTTCAACACACTGATGGGCGATCACGTGGAACCACGTCGAGAGTTTATTGAAACCAATGCGTTAGCAGTTACTAACTTGGATATATAGTATATATCGGCGTCCACAAAAAACTGGCCTATTTAGGCCAGTTTTTTTATATCCAAAATTACTCTTCGTGCTGGCGCCAAAGATCAGCATCAGTCTTGCGACGACCTGGATTTTTTCTACGATCATCCTTGCTAGGCTCGAAGCGAATATCCTCGCGGCGGTCAGTATTTTTCCGGCGTTGCTCTTTACGTTGTTCTGGGCCGTTATAGGTCCCGTTATCAAAAGTGTTCATAGCATCCATTCATTATGTATATCTAACAGAAAAGAAGTAGTTTAGGCGACAGTAAACTGGAAATCTAGTCCCTGGCTATCTACCCTATTCAGGAATGGGACAGGGTTTGCTGGGTCGATTCGATCCAGTCTTTTACCTGTTCCGTTAATTGTCGGCTATCAGCATCAGTAGTATCGATGGGCTTACCAATTACTATGTGAATTCGACCGGGCCATTTAATAAATTTGTGGGCAGGCCAACAGTACCCAGCATTCTGGGCTACGGGCAAAATGGGCACATCAGCAGCAATAGCAAGGGCTGCTCCGCTACGGCCGTAGTTTCCCGCCTGCCCTACAGGTGTCCGGGTTCCTTCAGGGTAAATGAGTACATTATTACCTTGAGCCAAGCGCTGCTTACCCTGCGCCAGTATTTGTTTCATGGCTTCTCTAGGGTTGCTGCGGTTTATAGCGATGGGATGCATAAAGTAGAGGGCCCAGCCAAAAAAAGGTATCCAGAAAAGCTCTTTTTTTAGAATAGTGCTGACGGGGCGTAATAGTCGTTGAAGATAGAAGGTTTCCCAGCCGGACTGATGTTTGCTCAGTACGACACAGGGAGTGTTAGGGATATTCTCCAAGCCATCTACCTGAAGGGTAATTCCACAGCTGAAGTTCAACCACTTAATGATAATAGCATTTGCCCAAGTCACCACATTCTGGCGCATACGGTATGGCATTAAGGTCCCAATCGTGCAGGTAAATGTGCCGAAAACAATCAAAACTATCGCATAAATCACGTAAAATAGCACCGAACGTGTGAAAGCTATTGCTGTCTTCATTGTTATTCGTCAGCCTCTTGATTAGCCAAAAGATAATCCACCGCTTGGGCTAAGTCGTCAAATACTCTGGCCTGCTGTAAGACCACATCCTGCTGTTCTGCTAGCTTGGGTTCAGTCGTTGCTCCCTTGCCGGTGCGTACCAGAATAGGGGTGCAGTGATGCGTGGCGCCCGCTTGAAGGTCGCGGAGGCTGTCACCAACAATGGGCACCGCCGTTAAAGGCATGCCAAACTCACTTGAGATAGCATCGAGTAAACCTGGGGCCGGTTTGCGGCAGTCACAGCCATCGTCAGGGCTATGAGGGCAATAAAAAATACCAGCGAGTTCAGTACCCGTCTCAGCCAGTAAATCGTTTAGTTTGGCGTGCATAGCCTCGAGGTCATCTAGGTCAAACAAGCCACGGCCAATGCCTGATTGGTTGGTGGCTACCACTACGGTATAACCGGCCTGGTAAAGGCGAGCAATGGCGTCAATACTGCCAGGCAGAGGGCGCCATTCCTCTACGGACTTAACATAGGCGTCAGAGTCTTCGTTGATGACCCCATCGCGATCCAGAATAACGAGCTTGGTCATTTTTCTAATGCCGTTTGGGGCAAGATAAAAGCCATCGAATTTACAGCCTATTTCACCGGTGCCAATAGTGAAATATCGGCTACTTCCAGGAACAAATTACGTAATTGCTGCAATAAAGCCAGTCGATTGTTACGCAAGGCATCGTCATCTACCATGACCATGACATCATCAAAGAACTGGTCAACAGGTTGTCTCAATCTAGCCAACTGTCTTAGCACCTCGGTATAGTCACGATCTCGCTGAAGCGGTTTAACGTCACTGGTTAATTCGGCCAAGGACAGCGCCAAAGCCTTTTCAGCACTATCTGCCAGCAGAGTATTATCCACTTCTACGGGTATCGTATTGCCTGGTTGCTTGGACAAGATGTTAGAAACACGCTTATTTGCCGCTGCTAATGCGGCGGATTCAGAGAGCTGGTTGAAGGCATGAACGGCCTGAACCCGCTGGTGAATATCCAGGGGGTTACTAAGTTGTCTAGCCGCAACTGCTTGAAAGACTTCTGTGGGGATTTTTTCATCTTCATACCAAGACCTGAAGCGATCTAGCATGTAAGTAAGTACTTGCTTAACGGTGCCCTCAATAGTGTCGGATTTAGCGTCTAACCCAGTATGTTGAGAGGCTGCGGCAGTCAGGGCTTCATGAAGATCAAGGTCTATACCCCGCTCTACAATAATCCTCAAGACACCAAGGCTAGCGCGCCGAAGAGCAAAGGGGTCCTTGGAGCCGGTGGGTGGCTGACCAATACCAAAAATGCCCACTAGCGTATCTAGTCGATCGGCAAGTGCCAGTGTGGCGCCGGTGGCGGTGGCAGGGATTGAGTCGCCAGCAAAGCGAGGCAAGTATTGCTCAAATAAGGCTTCGGCCACTTCGGTGTGCTCACCATCATTGGTGGCATAGTAGCGTCCCATGGTGCCCTGCAAGTCATCAAATTCACCGACCATTTCACTGACTAAATCAGACTTACTTAATTCGGCAGCTCTTCTTGCCAATAAGGGTTCTGCTCCCGTCATGGGGGCCAGAATTTCGGCTAGCCTTGCAACGCGTTCTGTCTTATCGAAAACTGAACCGAGTTTGGCTTGGAAGACAATACTTTTCAGCGATTCACGGCGTGCATCAAGTGTAGATTTTTGATCCGTTTCGTAGAAGAAGGCAGCATCGGCCAGACGTGGACGGATAACCCGCTCATTACCACTTATAACCTGTGCCGGGTCTTTACTCTCGATATTGGCAACAGTGATAAACATGGGTAGTAGTTGGCCATTGCTATCCACCACATGGAAATACTTCTGGTGTTCTGCCATTGAGGAAACTAGCGCTTCTGAAGGCACGGATAAAAAGCGCTCTTCAAAGCGGCCTAGTAATGGGACAGGCCACTCGTTTAAGGCGGATACTTCGTTTAGTAGCGAATCACTGATAACGGCGACACCGCCAGCTTTTTCGGCGGCTTCGATGACGCCTTGACGAATGAGTTCACGGCGCTCCGAAAAATCAGCGATGACATGAGCTGAACGAAGGCTTTCCTGATAGCTAGATGGTGACGGGATAACAATGTCGCCGCTACTATGGAACCGATGACCACGGCTGGTATTTCCCGCAGTAAGCCCCATCACTTGGGCATTGACCACACGGTCGCCCAGTAGCATGACTACCCAGTGAACCGGGCGTACAAATTCTTCACGGCTGGCACCCCAACGCATTCTTTTTGGAATGGGGAGAGCAGCTAGTGCGGCCTCAACGATTGGGCCAATCAGATCTGCAGTTGTTCGGCCGGGCTCTGTAGCGCGATGGCATAGCTTGTCCTGCTTGCCATCGTTGGCTACTTTATTCGCCAGCTCATCGATCTCAATAGCATTTTTCTTGGCAAACGCCTCAGCGGCTCGGGTCGGTTTGCCATCAGCATCAAAGGCCACTTTAATGGGTGGGCCCCAAGCGACAAGTTCCTTGGTGGGGGTCTTCTCATCTAGCGTATTAATCACCATTGCCAAGCGACGGGGTGCCGCAAAGGTCTGCACATCGCCAAATGTCAGTTGCTCCGCTTTTAACCGGGAGAGAATTTCATCTCGAAATGCATTTGATAGCGTCAGCAATGCCTTGGGCGGCAATTCTTCCGTGCCTATTTCGACTAAAAAATCTGCGCTCATTGTTCAGTCCCCATAGCCTGTTGTGTGACTTCATCGGCTAGAGCCTTAGGTGCCAGCGGGAAGCCGAGAGCTAGCCGTGAATCAAAATAGGCTTTTGCTACAGCTCGAGCCAGGGTGCGAACTCGCAAAATAAATCGTTGACGCTCCGTGACTGAAATTGCATGACGGGCATCTAGTAGATTAAAGGCATGAGAGGTTTTCATGACCATTTCGTAGGCGGGTAATGGCAGTCCTTTTTCGATCAAACGTTGGCTCTCTCGCTCGTAGGTGTCGAAGCTCTGGAACATAAAGTCCACATCCGCTTCCTCAAAGTTGAAGGTCGACATCTCTACTTCATTTTGGTGGAACACATCACCGTAGGTTACTTTCCCTTCCGGCCCTTCAGCCCACACCAAGTCATAAATACTGTCTACACCTTGCAGGTACATGGCAATGCGCTCAAGCCCATAGGTGATTTCGCCAGTGACCGGGAAACACTCTAGTCCGCCCACTTGTTGAAAATAAGTAAACTGAGTGACTTCCATGCCATTCAGCCAGATTTCCCAGCCAAGACCCCAGGCACCCAGTGTGGGGGATTCCCAGTTGTCTTCAACGAAGCGGATATCGTGAACAGTGGGGTCGATACCCAGCTCGCGAAGTGATTCCAGATATAAATCTTGAATATTGTCCGGGGAGGGCTTCAGTACCACCTGAAACTGGTAATAGTGTTGCAGTCGGTTTGGGTTTTCACCGTAGCGGCCATCCGTGGGACGGCGGCAGGGTTGAACGTAAGCGCTGTTCCAGGTTTCTGGCCCGATAGAGCGCAAAAAAGTGGCTGGGTGGAACGTACCTGCACCCACTTCCATATCCAGTGGCTGCAAAATAATGCAGCCCTGACGAGACCAAAATTGTTGTAAGGCCAAAATTAGCCCCTGGAATGTTGAAACATCCGGTGTGGTTTGTGACACCTAGATTCCCCTGTAGCATGCAAAGCCGACAATTATAAGGCTGCAACCCCTGAATAGTAAGGAGTTTTGTGTCACTAGACTGGTTTCAAATGTCTTGAGAAATTAACGCTGGTTTGGTGGACGATGTTATTTGCGAAATGGGTTTGATATGGTTGATAAATAGTATAACTATTTACCGACAGCGCCGATAAAATAAGAGGCTTGTATGACCATGTTCCATGGGAACACAAACAGGCTTTGAGGCCTTAGACGGTTAAATCTTACGGCTAAAAAGGAAATTCTCAGAATGAAAAAAATCGTTTTATTTACCCTGACACTCTTACTAGCTGGTTGTGAAACGGCCTATTACGATGCTTGGGAGCAGGTGGGTATTCATAAACGAGATATTCTGGTGGATCGTATCGAAGATACGCAGGACGCGCAGGAGGAAACTCAGGAGCAGTTTAAAGATGCTCTGGAGCAATACAAGGCGGTGGTGAATTTCGATGGTGGTGACTTGGAAAAACTCTACAACAAACTCAACGCCGAGTACGAAGACAGCGAACAAGCGGCCAAGGCAATTAGCGTCCATATAGATAGTGTTGAAGACGTGGCTGATGATCTATTTGAAGAGTGGGAAGATGAACTCGCACAGATTCAGAATCGCACCCTTCGGGATGACAGCGCGAAGAAGCTCCACGATACCCGCTACAAATACCAGCAGATGGTTAAATCCATGCGCAAGGCAGAGAAAAGTGTTCACCCGGTATTAACGACTTTGCGAGATCAGGTGTTATATCTAAAGCATAACCTCAATGCGCGGGCTATCTCCGCTCTTAAGGGTGAGCTAAGTACGATGAATAGCGAGGTGAATAGGCTCATCCTTGATATGCAAAAATCCATAGATGAAGCTAATCTGTTTATAGACCGGATTAAGACTTGAGCAAGCAACGAATAAAAGAGGCTATAAAATGAAGTACAACAATATTCTAGAAACCATTGGTGATACGCCGCATATCCGTCTCGGCAAATTATTCCCTGGTGATATAGAAGTCTGGATGAAGGCCGAGCGATTTAACCCCGGCGCGAGTATCAAAGACCGTATTGGGCAGGCGATGATCGAGGATGCTGAACGGAAGGGCCTGATCAACAAGGATACTCTAATTATTGAGCCCACCTCCGGGAACACCGGCATTGGTCTCGCACTGGTTTGTGCGGTCAAGGGTTATCGGTTGGTGCTAACCATGCCGGAGTCCATGTCCATTGAGCGCCGTCGTTACCTTAAGGCGCTGGGTGCTGAGTTGGTATTGACGCCAAAAGAGCTGGGTATGGGTGGTTGTATCGAAAAAGCGAACCAATTGCTGGCTGAAAATGATAATGCCTGGATGCCCCAACAGTTCAACAATCCTGCCAACGTTCAAGTGCACCGTGACACAACCGCCAAAGAAATTCTGGCGGACTTCCCAGATGGCATCGACTACCTGATTACTGGTGTGGGTACTGGAGGACATATTACCGGCTGCGGAGAAGTGCTAAAGGAAAAATTCCCTAATACAAAAGTGTTGGCAGTAGAGCCTACCAAGTCTCCCGTCATAAGCGGCGGCGAAAAAGGACTGCATCGACTCCAGGGTATTGGCGCGGGATTTATTCCAGGTGTACTGAACACCGAAATCCTTGATGGCACGGTTCAGGTAACGGAGGAAGATTCGTTTGAAATGACCCGCCGCTGCGCACAGGAAGAAGGTATTTTTGTGGGTATTTCATCAGGGGCCAGCCTCGCTGCTGTACAACAGACGCTCAATGAAATTCCGGCAGGCAGCACCGTATTAGTGTTCAGTTACGATACTGGTGAGCGATACCTTTCTATTGAGGATTTATTCTAAAGAAGGGTTTTAATCGAAATAAAAAAGACTAAAACCCTGGGCATGGTCCCGGGGTTTTATGTTTGGGGAGCATGCCCCTTGGGA
Source organism: Porticoccus sp. (assembly GCA_018066715.1). Taxonomy (GTDB): domain Bacteria; phylum Pseudomonadota; class Gammaproteobacteria; order Pseudomonadales; family Porticoccaceae; genus Porticoccus. The sequence continues at coordinate 38,130 of JAGPWA010000080.1, forward strand.
ATGGTGGACTACACTAGCAGTAGTTTTTCAAAAATAATGGAAGAAGTACACTATGAATAACGTGTTAAAGCAAAGCATAGGACTCTTGTTTGGTTTGGGTTTAGTCTGGACAACCAGTGCTTTGGCCGACCACCACTGGGATACGGTTGAATACCAGACGGTTCAGGTTAAGGATAACCTCTATGCCATGATAGCCGAAGGGGGGAATCTGGTGGTATTCGTTGGTGAGGAAGGTACTTTTTTAATCGATGACCAGTTTGCACCACTGACAGAAAAATTGATCACCGAAATTAAAAAAATGGGCGGTGATATTCCTCGGTTTTTAATTAATACTCATTGGCATTATGACCACACTGGGGGTAATGAGAAACTGGGTAAGGCAGGGACATTAATCGTGGCGCACGACAATGTTCGGAAGCGTTTATCGGTAGACAACACACTCACCGTATTTAATGCCCAAATACCCGCATCACCCAAAGAAGCGCTACCGGTTATTACCTTTAGTACCGATACGAGCTTTCATCTTAATGGTGAAACCATCCATGCGCGGCATGTTCACAATGCACACACGGATGGCGATTCCGTGGTTCATTTCAAAAAGGCTAATGTCATTCATGCCGGGGATGTGTGGTTCAACGGATTTTATCCCTTTATCGATGTGGAGCATGGCGGCAGCCTTGCCGGCATGATTGAGGCGGCCAGTACCATAATTAATATGTCGAATGACAATACGGTCATTATTCCCGGTCATGGCTTTGTCGGGGACAAAGCCGCATTAGTGGTCTACAGGAACATGCTCAGTGATGTATTGACCAGACTACGAAAGCTTAAAGCCGAGGGGAAAACAACGGATGAAGCCGTTGCTGCAAAGCCAACCCAGGCACTGGATGCAATCTGGGGAAATGGTTTTTTAGAGCCTGACCAGTGGGTCAGTATTATTTATGGCGGTTTGGAGACACCAAAAAAATGATTTCATTTCGTGCAGCAAAAAGAGAAGACTGCCGCACTATCGCGGAGCTATATAGTATTTCCTCTGATGGGGTAGCTGATTATATTTGGGCTAAATTGGTCAAACCCGGAGAAGAGATACTAGAAGTAGGCGAATGGCGCTATGAAAGGGAAGACAGTGTTTTCAGTTATAAAAACTGCACGATTGTTGAGGTAGGCGGGGAAATTGCCGGGATGATGGTAGCCTTCCCTATGAAAGCATCCGGTGAAGTGGATGAAGACCCGGTGCTTGCACCTTACAGTCGGTTGGAGGAGGACAACAGTTACTATATTTGTGGTATGGCATTATTTCCTGAACACCGCGGAAAGGGTATTGGACATCAATTTTTAGCACTGGCGAGTCAGCAAGCTAAGTTGAGGCGATTTGATAAAATTAGCTTAATTGTTTTCGAACAAAATGTTGGTGCAAAGAAGCTATATGAGGAACAAAGTTTTAAAGAAGTTCGTCGAGAAACAATAGTTCCCCACCCGCTAATTCCTCACACGGGTGATGCTATATTGATGGTGAAAACATTATTGGAATAAATAATTTTTTAGAAATAATATAAATGAAAATAAAATTAATATTAGTTTTTTCTGTTAGTTTAATAGCTTCGATATTTATTTTTATTGATCCAATAGAACAACCGCAAAACTATTATAATTTCTCTGACAAAAATAATTACCTTGGTGTTAATAATTTCTTCAATGTCATTTCAAACATTCCATTTTTGTTGGTCGGTATATTTGGGTTAATTTTAGATAAAAATAAAAAATTAATACATGATAATTATTCAATAACCCCGGCCTATCATATTTTTTTCTTGGGCGTGCTTCTCACCAGCTTTGGTTCGTCCTGGTTTCACCTTAACCCGAGTAATGAAACCCTGGTCTGGGATCGCCTGCCCATGACCATAGGCTTTATGGCGTTAACTACTGGGTTATTATCGGAATATTTAAAACGAGAGTTACAGCAGTACCTACTTTACCCGCTGCTAATAATCGGTTTTACCAGTGTTATTTATTGGCACGTTACTGAGCAAGCAGGGAGAGGTGATTTACGGCCATACGCTCTTGTGCAGTTTTTACCTCTATTAATTATCCCCGCAGTGGTAGCAACCCATAAGTCTCGTTATACCCGAAGCTGGGATTTAACCTGGGTGTTCATCTTCTATGTCCTCGCCAAAGTGGTGGAGCATTTTGACCATGCCATTTATCAGCTGCTGGGTAGTATCAGCGGCCACAGTATCAAGCACCTGTTGGCTGCGGCAGCTACCTATATGGTGTTGCGAATGTT
>JAGPWA010000150.1 GCA_018066715.1 Porticoccus sp.
GCCGGGAAAAAGATACTTGATGTATCTTTTTTTCGTTTAAGCGGTTTAAAACCTAACAATAAAAGACATCGCTCAGTTCTTTGCAAAGTACCGTTCTATACACAACCTTCCCTCTCAGCAACTCTGCATCTTCAATACTTAACATCGCTAGCTTTGTCTTTTTATCAAACCTACTTGGCATTTCATCCAATAGCTGGCTATGCAGTCTCTTTATGTCATTAAAGATTTGCAGTGATTGGGAGAACAGCATCACTTTGTCGTAATAACCGTGCTTGAGGCCATACAGCCACTTTAGCAGAATGGTTTGTCGTGCTGCTTTGGTTTTGAATGAGTGCTCTATTTCAATTGCTGCGATAGTGCCATCGGGCTCTAATGCTATTCCATCGACATTACGCACATCATCCGATTTAAAAAGCCGCTTAAACTCAGGTTCGGTGACAAACGAGTACCAAAACGGTTTATCTACATTGTCTTTTGCTCTGTTATGCAGCCCTTTTAGCTGAACGTATTGCATCATAAGGTCATGCATAATGGTGTTTTTATTGACGCGTAAGCTAGGCTCTCCGGCGCGGAAATATACCGCTACCGATAACAACTCCTCTGCATATTTAGCTCCCGCGTAATCGAGTACATAAACCCGGCCATCCATTGAGCGATGCGTGATAACCAGGCTCAATAATTGTTCACTCACGAGCTTATTCAAATGCTCCAACGCGAGACGCTGAGGAATACCGTAAAGCCAGGCAACTATGGTTGGAGATGTCAGGCCAAAACGGGCGACAAGTTTCATGGTCAACACTCGCCTTGCTTTACCTATTTGATTGTTGTTAGCGCCTTGCTGATAACGCATGGGTATTGATAGGTAGGGTTGATACTGAGAACCCTCTTTACCTGAAGTATCGAGTGTTTGGTCTATCAGTTGTTGCGAGATATTTTGCTCATACATCTTGATACCTGTCATTCAGTTCATAATCGATATCTAGAGGTAGAGCTTTACGATACAAACTATGGTGATTATGACAAATCAGTGTAGATTTTCATTCCGTGATACTTATTTCCCCCTCTCGGGATGAAAATAGCGATAACCATCG
>JAGPWA010000115.1 GCA_018066715.1 Porticoccus sp.
TGGCCGAGATCAAAGAAGTGCATGTGTCAGATCGTGGTCATATTGGGAATACCCGTCTGCATGCTGCTGAGCAAAATTTACCAGCACTGGGCTACGTGGTGGAAAACCAGTGGTTGGGTTTGGTGCTAATGGAGGCACTCCAGCAGGCACCCGGTGTTGATATTATCGCACCAGCCCAGGTTGCTAGTGTTCGCCCGGCTCGGGGGGGTATGACGCTTTCACTGTCTGGTTCTGAAGTAAGCCCAGAACTAAAGCAAGAACTAAAACAAGAATTAAGCGCAAAGCTTTTGGTGGTGGCCGATGGAGCCCAGTCTCGTACTCGAGAGATGCTGGGCATTGATGCGACGACCAGGGACTATGGCCAGGTGGCGCTGGTGACGAATATTTCCTTACAACAGGATCACCAAGGCGTTGCCTACGAACGTTTTACAGATTCAGGCCCTATGGCCATGCTGCCACTACAGCCGGTAGATAATGAGCATCGCTCTGCCCTAGTGTGGACCCTGCCACCAGAGCGTGCGGCTGAGATGATGGAAGCCTCAGATGAGGTGTTTTTAGCCGAATTACAGGATCGGTTTGGCCATCGGCTGGGGCAATTTCAGCGGGTAGGTACCCGTCACAGTTACCCCATTCGTTTGATCACCAGCAATGAGCAGGTTCGCAGCCATGTCGTGGTGGTGGGCAATGCCGCTCATTCACTGCATCCAGTAGCTGGGCAGGGTTTTAACCTCGCACTGCGGGATGTGGCGGTGCTTGCCAATGAACTGGCCACATCAGTTGGCGATGAGGCTCTAGCTCTAGGTCAGTTGTCAGTGCTACAGAACTACCTCAAACAACAGCAGGCCGACCAGAAGCAAACAATTTTACTGAGTGATTTGTTACCAAAAGTATTTGGTATTGATTCATCCCCCGTCGCCTTAGCTCGAAACCTCGGTTTGTTGGCGCTGGATACCGTGCCGCTTTTACGCCACCAGTTTGCCAGGTTGGGCATGGGGCTTGAGACTCGCGGAGCGCCACAGGTAGCAAAAAGAACATCGGCAGTGGGAAGGCAAAATAATGGCTGAACATGAATACGATGTGGTGGTGTCTGGTGCTGGGATGGTTGGAGCGGCATTTGCCGCCTTACTAGCAACGACTGAGCATGGAAAAAATTTACGGATAGCCGTTCTAGAAGCCCGGCCATTTGTGATGCCTGATTTATCAAAAAGCTTTGACCCTCGGGTGGTCGCCCTGACAGCGTTATCTCGGAAATTACTTGAGGATACCGGCGCCTGGGAGCAGATTGCCGCTCGGCGTGTTTGTCCGTATCAGCGGATGGAAGTGTGGGAGGCCGATGGAACTGGGCATATAGAATTTGATTGTGCTGAAGTACGGCAGCCCAGTTTGGGGCATATTGTCGAGAATGCGTTGGTTGTCGAGGCCCTGTGGCAGCGGCTTGAAGCACTCGAAAATGTAACACTGCTGTGCCCAGCCACCGTGGTAGATTTGGATCGACAGCCTGAAGGCGTAGCTATCTCCCTGGCCGATGGCTCCGTCATCAATACTAAACTGTTGGCCGCCGCCGATGGAGCCCAATCAAAAGTTCGAGAACTGTGTGGATTGCAGTTGCGTCAGTGGGAGTATGGTCACCATGCCATTGTCACTACCGTCACCACTGAAAAAAATCACGATTTTACGGCTCGGCAGCGATTTTTACCGGAAGGCCCGTTGGCATTTTTGCCCTTACAAACAGAAACGGGTGATTGTCACCAGTGCTCCATCGTTTGGTCACAACAGGCCGATGTAGCTGAACAGTTAATGGCACTTGATGATGACGCCTTTTGCGAAACACTGACCCGGGCAGGGGAAAATTGCTTGGGCAATGTGGTCGCCGTGGATAAACGCTACAAAATTCCCCTCAAGCAACGTCATGCCGTTGATTATGTGGTGCCGGGGGTGGCACTGATGGGCGATGCGGCCCACACCATTCATCCGCTGGCGGGGCAGGGTGTAAACCTTGGTTTTCAGGATGTGATCGTCTTGGTCGAAGAAGTGGAGAGAGCGGTTAGTCGAGGGCTTTCTCCCGGTGATATGTGGGCATTGGGTCGTTATCAGCGCCGCCGTAAACCGCATAACCTAGGGACTATGGCCGTGATGGAAGGTTTTAAACGATTGTTTGAAAAGCAGCCCCTACCGGTTCGATTATTACGCAATGACGGGATGAATACGGTCAATCGGCTTGGCCCCATAAAGAATTTGATGGTTCGTCAGGCAATGGGGCTTCTTTAGCCTCCCTACTCGTTAATTCCCTCTTTAGTTTGAGGTCGATCAGGTTTAGAATTCGCGGCAGTTTAAGTGACACGGCTTTAAGAGCTACAGCTATAAGTAACTAAAGGTTTAACCACCTAGGGTGAGGACACAACAATGAGCGCTACCCCCTCCAATTTGAAATATGCCGCCAGCCACGAATGGGCTCGCGATGAAGGTGACGGTACCGTGACCGTGGGTGTTTCTGACCACGCACAGGATAGTCTAGGCGATGTGGTTTATGTGGAGCTTCCTGAAGTGGGGACTACATTCTCTGCGGGTGATGAAGCCGGTGTCGTTGAATCCGTAAAAGCCGCCTCAGATATTTATACGCCGATCTCGGGTGAGATTGTGGCGATTAATCCGGCGCTAGAAGATGCACCGGAAACCATCAACGAATCACCTTATGATGCAGGTTGGTTTTTCAAAATCAAAATGTCTGACCCCTCAGAGCTAGAAAACTTGCTGGATGCTACCGCCTACGAAGCAGCGGCTGAAGAAGAGTAACTGCTTCAGTATTTCCTTTGGCTACATTAAGTAACGGTAAGTTTTACAAAGGAAAACGGATACACTCTTTAAATTAAGGCTGCTCATAGGCAGCCTTTTTTATTTTCTATTCTCTAAATGGTCAGCCAGGAGAAAGCATGCCCACCACTACCCACATGTCGCTAAGACTTAAAAAAGGTGCTGACCGGCGGTTACGCGCGGGCCATCTGTGGGTGTACAGCAATGAGGTCGATATTGTCGCCACCCCACTCAAGACCATGCCTGTGGGAAGTGAAGTGGTCGTAGAAGATGCCGGTGGAAAATTTGTCGCCATGGCCACGGTGAACCCTGCCGGTCTGATTTGTGCGAGGCTTTACTCTAGAGTACAAAGCCCTAGCGAGCAGGGTCGAGGGTTGGATCAGCCTTTGATCGTTAGTCGCCTACAGCAAGCATTACAATTTCGTGAAGCCTGTTTTGAAAAACCCTATTATCGCGCTATCTTTGGTGATTCGGATTTATTACCGGGTCTCGTGGTAGACCGCTTTGGTGATTATCTTTCGGCACAGCTAACCACCGCGGCCATGGATCAACGCCGCGATGTGGTGATCGCCGCACTGGATGAAGTGTTCTCCCCTAAAGGAATTGTGTTTAGAAACCAAGGGCCATTTCGTCAGATGGAGGGACTGCCTGAAGCTGTCGAAGTGGCCGCAGGTGATGTACCAGAGCTAGTAGAGCTGGAAGAAAACGGCACACGCTTTCTGGCCCCAGTGATGACCGGCCAAAAAACGGGTTGGTTTTACGATCACCGAATAAATCGCCAACAGTTACAGAAATTATCCAAAGACAAAACCGTATTAGATGTTTACAGCTACGTGGGTGGCTGGGGTGTTCAGGCGGCGGTAGCTGGGGCCAAAGCGGTGACCTGTGTCGATGTTTCCGGTGATGCATTAGACCTGGCACAACAAAATGCCGAATTGAACCAGTACAGCGGCCAATTTTCTTGCTTGCAAGGCAAGGCCAATGACATTATGAAAGCCTTAATCGATGCTGGGCAAACTTTTGATGTGGTGGTGCTAGATCCGCCGGCCTTTATTAAACGTAAAAAAGATCAACGTCAGGGTGAAAAGGCCTATCATCAGGCCAATCAGTTGGCGTTAAGATTATTGGCTCCCGGTGGTATCTTGGTGTCAGCATCTTGCTCCATGCATTTACCCCAACAAACATTGATGGACGTGGTGAAAACTGCGGCAGCACATCGCCAACGCCAGTTACAAGTATTCTCCATTGGCGGGCAGGGGCCAGACCACCCCATACATCCGGCCATACCAGAGACGAATTATTTAAAGGCAATTTTTGCCAGAGATATTCAGAATTAGCAGAAATACTTTTTAATAGGAAATTTATGATGTACACAAATGAAACACTGGAAGAAATTAAGCTATTAAATCAATTTGATCTTTCATCGGCTTCAACAGGCATCAAGGTCCATTCTCAAGAAGCCTCAGAAGAAGCCATTGCGGCGGCAAAGCGGCTTTTTGATAAGGGCTTAACCAACCACGTTGATGGTGGCTATCTTACAGATTTAGGTCTGGAAGCAGCGGGCCATGCACAAAGCCTACTGAGAGTGCTGTCGGCATAATGGCTCCTTAGCTAAACACCTAGCAAAGCAGTCTTGTATAAGCGTTGTTATTACAAGACTGCTTCCAATAACTCCAGCTTAGGTGGGCCGGCATAAATGCCCTCAGAGGTTTTTCCCGCCCCAGCATGGGCTTTACGGAAAGCCTCTGAACGAGTCCAATCTTCAAAGACAGCTCGGCTTTCCCAAACAGAATGTGAAACAAAAGGCGTGATGCCGTCTTCGGTCTTTCCGCGTAACAGGTTGAATGACTTAAAGCCTGGGACCTCATTCAAAAAAGAATCACGGCTGCGCCATACCTCAATAAAGTCATCTTCTCGCCCTTCATTCACCTGAAAGCGATTCATTGCCAGATACATAGTTTCACCTTGTACATAATCGTTGGATAACAGCCGGTGATTATCGAGTAGTGGCGCGGAATATCAAGATTTGTTTCCAAGCGTATTGAGTGGTTGAAGGAAAAATGAGGCCGGCACAGCCGGGGGCAGAAGAATAGAGATCGGTGTAAAAAATGACTCTGGGCTCTCAAGCCGGTGAATTGTCCGCTCATCAACCCCCTGCTTATATTGCCTTTGAGCCTTGACCAACCTTGTGAAGATTAGGGTTAAAAATTTATAACTAATTGTTTTATAACAATAATATGGTATTTTGTTGGTTCGGAGTGAAAAAAGCAAAGGTTGCTTTTTGTACGCTTACTATTCAAAATAGCGACCATAAAATAGCACTATTTGTTGCTGTGTCATCCAAAGAAAACACAAAAGATCGAGCCTAACGATGAGTAGAAAAAAGAAGATTAAAGACCCTTCCATCCAACCAATGTTCCCTATTGGTTCAGACGCAGGGCGAGAAGACCGGGAGAAACTACGGGCGCGCATTCAAAAAATAGATGAGGATGCCTCTCAAAAGATTTTTGTACCGTTCTCCGTCAATATGGAACAACGCAAGGCGGCAATAAAGCTTCGCTCTCAAGGCAAAAATATTGTGAGCGGGTTTCCTGAACAGGTTCCCCATTTCAGTGAGCTCGGGTGCACGCTTTATTTGGTCGAAGAAGAGGGTGAGTTTGTCGTCAGGCCAGTCCCTGAATAGGGCGTGGTGAAGTCATAGTGCTTATTGGCGTGTAGCGACACGAACAAGCTTTAAGCAAAGGGCACTAAGCAAAGGAACTCAAGAAAGAGGGCAGAGACAATGGAAAGCCACGTTGCCGCCCTTTTTCGTTTTCAGCCTTCTAGCGGTCAGTGTTTTAATTTCCACTCCGGCCATTTTTGTTTCCATTCCCTGAAAACCCATGTGCCAGTAACGTGAAAGACTGTAACCAGTGCGGCAAATGTTGTGTCAAATACAGTAACGGCGGCTTATCTGTATCAGAAAGCGAAATAGAGCTGTGGGAGCTGTTTAAGCCCGACATCTACCAATATGTCAGCAATGGAAAAATCTGGGTAGACCCAAAAACCGGCGAACAAATAGAGCGGTGCCCCTGGCTACGAAAAGAACCCAACCAAGAGAAGTACACCTGCGATATTTATTACGACCGCCCCGATGACTGCAAATTTTATCCAGTCACCATCGAGCAAATGGTCAAGGATGAATGCGAGATGTTAGAAGAGCGGGACTTGGATAAGCCAAAACAAGCGCAGGTTGCATTAGATAAACTGATGGTAGATAGCCGACCCTCTGTTAAATAAAGAGTTTTTACCTCTTAAGCGGGACTCTTAGGTTTAAGTGGCTCTATAGTTTTCAGTAAGTAAGTGCCGGCTTGGGGTGCAGGGAAGAAGGGCTGGTTAGGCATGAGTGTCTAATTGGTGCTCGTCATAGCCGTGAGCTACTTCTTGATAGCTACGGATTGCATTTTGACTTTCTTCGTCACTTGTTTCTGAATTAGGTTTTTGTTGTAACAACTCCATGCGTGCCTCTGCTGTCATTCGAGCAGCGCTGGCTGCAACGGCGATGTCTTGTCCCGACGGCTGCGCTGGTGCTAACGCGGCCCGACGGATTTTCTCTCCTTTGGCTAACGTGGCTTGTGGGTCACCTTGAATTGAAGACATGTCTACCTGTACATCGCCACTAACAGCATAGCTTTGTCCATCAGGCCCTGTCTGAAAAGAAAAATTAGCGCCACCTCTTGCTAGTGCGCCGGCAGCAGCTAGGTGGGCAGCTTCGTGAGCTCGAACAGCTTTATCGGTCTGTTGTAAGTTCTGTAAATGGCGCAGTTCTTTTGGGTCAAGTTTTTGGCTTTTATCAAATTGAGTCGTTTCACTGGCCGTTTTATCTTTTTTATCTTCCGGTGATACGGGTTCTTTGATCTCTTTACTAAGCTCGTCAGAAGCCACCTGACGGTTATTTGCAGGCAGTATCAGAGTCGTGTAACGGTAACTTAATGGACCAATCATAATCCTAGAGTTTAGCACATGATGGTGATATGACAGGTGCTGCCCACCGGGTAGCCGAAAGTGACATAGAAGAGCAACCCAACTGCGATAAGGGGCTAACCAAAATAAATAGACCAGTGATACGTATAACGACTGACCTGACGACGGAAAGCTCTACCCAGCCACCATAGAGAAAATGGTCAAGGATGAGTGCGAGATGCTAGGCGTGCAGGGCCTGGATAAGCGAAAATGAGCGCAGGTTGCATTAGATAAGCTAATGCTGGATAGTCGCCCGCCTTGTGAGTAAAGAGCTTTGATTCCTTTGATCAGATCTCTTTGTTACGATAGCGGCAAGAAAGAGTGGTGCCTGAGACGGACAGCTTCAGTTTCCACTTATTTTCACGCCCCAATATTTACAATACAAACCCAATGCCGAGTATCGAGATGAGTACACATAGAACCAAAGAACAAGCAGCTACAAACCTACAACTGCCTAAAGGCACTGATGCAGGGCGTGAAGACGTAGACAAACACCGGGAGCGTTTACAAGAAAGAGAGGCGCTTGCATCTCAAAAGATTTTTGTACCGTTCTCCGTCAATATGGAACAACGCAAGGCGGCAAGACAGCTTCGGGAAAAAGGAAAAAACCTAGTCTGTGGAACCCCCGGCCAAGAGCCAAATTTTGCATTGCTCGGCTGTTTTCTCCAGCTGGTTGAAGAAGATGGTGAGTTTGTTGTTAGGTCTACGATTTAACTCGGGTTAAGTGGCAAGGCTTTAATCAATACAAACGGATAGCAAAACCGTTGCTATCCGTTTTGGGTATTCGCACTATTCTGCCACTCAGTGTCTCCGCGGCTACCTTCGCAAAATCCCATCTGCATCCGCACGTTTAAAACCTAACAGTGAATCCATAACCACCTGTTCTCGGTTGAACGAACCTTTTTTCATATTAGAGGACTCTGATCCTCTTTAACGTCGACTTTCAACTCGTGAATGTAAAAAATTACAAGCCATCAGGCTCAGTATCAAAGCAGGGAAACTGCTAACACATTGATTTTTTGAGATTATCGATTATGATCAATGGCCTAATGAATAAATAAAAACATTGCACGGAGGCTTGTTTTGTCGGTAATTTCACTTCTTTGTAAACCTGTTAACCCCTTGACTTTAACGCCAAATCATCAGATTTTTGGTATTAATCTTCCTCAGATACAGAGCCTTCTAGTTAATAGGCCACTTGGTTTATTAATTAACAGTTAGCTGTACGGGAAACTTTATGAGTGTCGAATATAAAATCAATGAGCCAATAAGCACGGATCAATTTATAGAGTTGCTTACAAATTCTACTCTAGGCGATCGCCGTCCAATTCAAGATCGTGAATGTATGGAAGGTATGATTTCAAACTCTAATCTTACTGTTAGCGCTTGGGATTTAGGAAAACTTGTTGGTTTATCTCGATCAGTTACAGATTTTCATTATGCTTGTTACCTTTCCGATTTGGTTGTCGCCGAAAGTCATCAAAAAATGGGTATTGGAAAACAATTACAAATTATTACGCAGAGTGAACTTGGGCCTCGTTGTAAATTAATTCTAATAGCCGCTCCATCTGCTAATGAATATTATGAGCATATTGGTTTCGCAAATAATGAACGTTGCTGGGTACTTGATCGTGATTCGAGCGTGCACAGCTAACAAGGCACTTAAACGGGACTAAAACAGTGGGTTACGTTTCGCTTCGCTACTCATTTTAACCCACTATTTTAGTCCGCTTAGTGCGGCGTTATAAGGCTTGATAGAACGGTGAAAAATCCAACATGGCGAGATTTTCTTTATAGGGTTGGCGGAGCTGCTGTCCTATATATTGTGGTAATTGAGCTGACCAAAATGTACGTACCGCACTATACCGGCTACTCAGTTTTGGTTGTTACCTTGGCAGTTTTCATCTTTGTCGCCATTAATAGATCAAAATCTCGGAAAGGGTTCAAGTGAGTAAGAGAATAGAACGAACGATTGGCAAGGTGCCAGCGGCGTATAGCAAGGTCGGGCACAACCGCGCAACACTGAATTTTTCTCGCCTGTGCCGGCAGCGTTAGATTTTATGAGAATCATAATTTGGATCCAAATACTGAAATAGCTCTCGTTAATTATTTTTTGGCTCATCAGGCACTTCACTTTATCCGGCCGGTGACCACATTCAAAATGCATATAGGGGTATTGAGATATGACGATTACAGTTAATCCATTAAATTATCACAAATTAGGTGAAGACCTACCTGAAAGACCCGTTCCTGAAGGGGAGTCTGAGGAGCATGTTCCTTTGGGTTTAGGGGTTTCAGCAGGAGCGCTTGAAAATGAAAGCTCACTGATTGGAGGGAATGCTGATGATGGAGACGACCCTAGTGATGGGCCTCCGCCTAAAATTTATGGTGAAGAGATGGGCTCTTACAGAAAACGTCCATTAATTTTTGTACCTGGTTTTGGCGCATCAGAACTCACTCAATTAAAGAAAGTTTTCTATCGAGGAAGAAAAGTAATTGACCCTTCTACAGGAGAACAAAAAAGAGAACGAGGCCTAAAAAAATGGCCGCCAGTTTCACGAGATCCAAATAATGGTAATTGGGTAAGACAGCATCTTCAAGACCTAAATGATCCAGATATAGTTACTGCTCCCACTGGACTTATTTCTAATTTCTATGAAGAGCTACTTAACTTTTTAAGGGATGATTTAAAGTATTCTGAAACAGATACGCCGCAAACACTTTACACATTTCTTTACGATTGGACCGATTCAAATAGAATCAGTGGAAAAAGACTGGCGGGCTTTATTGCTAAAGTTGTAAAAGAATTTCCCTGGCCAGATAATACTGCTGAAGAAGATAAGGTGGTAGATGTAATTAATCATTCTAACGGGGGGTTAGTTACACGATGGGCAATTATCAAGTATATGTCACCGGTTAACAAAACAGTTTATCTTGCATCTCCTCACTATGGTGCAAGTAAAGCATATTTTGTTCTGCATCCAGATGTTCCGATTAATTTATCAGACAATATGATTAAAGATTTAGTTGCTGAAGAGATATGGGATCGTTTCATAAAAGATGCAGATGAGGATAGTATTAAGGATGAAATTAAACTTACAGCCCAAGGAATGGATTCTGCTTTTGAGCTAATGCCTGATCAATTTGAGTTTGATAAAAGCAAACCCCCGTGTATGACTGAAGATGGAGTTTTGTTTAACGGTTGGAATAAAACATATACACAAGAATCGGCATCGAAATTCCACGGTGCATCTCAAAGAAAAGCGGTAAAAGCGATGAATTTTAAACTGGATTTAGGTGAAACACTGCCTGGGAAAATAAATCTCGTTCTTTTTTCTAATGCAAAACAAACAAAAGATAGAATTAACGTGGACGTCACAGGACCATTTTACCATTTTGAAGGCAATCCTTATGATAGTGGAGACAAAGGAGACGGTACCGTTCCTACGACCAGTGCGAGAGGGCCAGGAGCGGCCATAAATATTCCGGGCGTAGATCATAGTGGGTTGCCCAATGTAAAAACTACACATTATTGGATTGCGCATTTTCTATCCAAAAATGAGTAGCTTGGGCAGTCTTTTACAGTGAAATTAAAGGGCACTGAGCCCTTTAATTTTACTATTAAGCAAGTGCTACTCAGATAAGTCTGATTTCCTCTTTACGAGGAATATTTAAAATTGAAGATTGGAGGGTGAGATGGATAAAGATAAGTTTAATGAGTTCAGTGGGGAATACCCAGAATCTGTTGCTGATTTTTTGAATGAAGGCGATATTTGTGAACTTGAACAAGAAATACGACGTGACGGGCCTGGTTGCAGGAGAGGCTTTCGAGAAGGATATAGAGTTGCATGCCAAGGAGGGGATAGGTTATGGATTTGTGCTCACAGCCTTTCTGCTGCCAGAAAAATAATTGATGATCATAATAAAAGTCATAGGCATGGTGCAGGTATTCTCGGTAGGTGCAACATGGGGCCATGTTAGAGCTGAATAAGTAGGGTCTGAATAAGTAGGTTCAGGCTGCCCTCTTTAATTCTGGATTGGTTAAGAAATAACCGTTACGACCCCTTTAATGACTGATTTGTACTTTGATATTAAATTAGCGTAGGCCCTAGGTGTGGGGGCATGTAAAAAATGCGCTTGAATGTGTGACAAGACAAGGCGTAAGGTAGTATTTCAGTCAAAAATATATAGGGTGAGCACCTAAAATGCTAGGCAGGTCACTACAGTCAATAATAGCTTTCCGCGAAAAAGTTATAAATATATTCATTATCTTATTACCGCTAATCACCTTTGCTGGCTTGATTCAGTCCTGGAGCCAAGACGATTTCTGGTTAGCGCTAAGTATATTTTTGCTTTCCCTGTTTCTAGCCTTTCGTTTCAGAAGCGAGTCGAAACAAAACCGAGAGTCGGTCGACAACTTTCAACAAGCTGAAAAATCCCTTATTGAAAGGGAGGATCGCTATGAGCTTGCCTTGAGAGGTTCCAATGATGGGTTGTGGGACTGGGATTATAAAACAGGAGAGGTTTTTTATTCGGAGCGTTGGATGAACATGGTGGGTTACCAGCCTGGAGAGTTGTCGGGCACCGTACAGGCTTGGTTCAATCTTTGTCACCCAGATGAAATGCCTGTGACGCTTGCGTTGGTTGAAGCCTGTGCCAAGGGCGATGAAGATGGTTATACCGTTGAATTTCACATGCACCATAAAGATGGCCATTGGGTGCCTATATTGTCTCGTGTTTACGCCGTGCGGGATCCCGCTACTCAGGAAGTTCTTCGTTTTGTTGGTACGCACATTGATCTGACGGAGCAAAAAAAGACTGAAAAAGCGTTGAGGCAAGCTAATTTTTCATCAGAGATGGCCATGAATTTATCCCATATTGGCTCATGGTGGATGGATTACTCTGTCAGTCAAGATTGTTTTTATGCAACCTCCGATACATTGGGTCTGATTGGAGAGGTTACCTCTGAAGAGGGTGGTTTTATTACCGTCGATCATTGGGCAGAAAATGTTACCCGTACCAATAAAGAGCTGGGCGAAAGGGCTTTGGCTGAGTTTACTTTGGCACTTGAAGACGTCGAGGCAAAACTTGATGTTACTTATCAGTACACACGGCCTGTGGATGACCGTGTGATATGGATAAGAGCGATTGGAATAATTATCCGGGATGAAGGTGGAAATGTTACCAATGTACATGGTGTGATACAGGATATTACGGAAAAGGAAAATGCGGAGCTTGAACTAAGACGAATCAATATTCTGGCCGAGAATGCGCTCTCAATGACGAAGTCTGGATTCTGGCATATGGATTCGGCGACACCTGATTATTATTACCCTTCAGAAAAAGCAGTCGATATTTTTGGTGAACGTCCTTCTCCCGATTGCCGATACCACGTTACGGATGAATGGTATGCCCGGATAGCGGAAGTTGATGAGAAAATTGCACAAGAGACGCTTGAAGCATTTAAAGCGGCTGCAGACGGTACCATTGAAAGGTATGACGTCACTTATCCCTATAAAAGGCCAATAGATGGTGAGGTGGTTTGGATAAGGGCATCCTCAAAGAAAGCGAAGAATGAACGAGGTAAGACACAGTTATACGGTGTGGCTCAGGATGTGACCGAGAGAAAATTGGCGGAAGAAGCCCTGGCAAACGCAAAAGAATCCGCTGAAGCGGCAAGCCAGGCCAAGAGCGAATTTCTGGCCAATATGTCGCACGAAATACGCACGCCTATGAATGCCATCATAGGCCTGTCGGAGTTGGCTTTGGATACTGGGCTCAATGACAGGCAACGGGATTACATTAGCAAGGTACATTATTCTGCAGGGTCGCTACTGAGGGTTCTTAACGATATTTTGGATTTTTCCAAGATTGAGGCAGGTCAGTTGGACATGGAAATAGTCGACTTTGATTTGGACGATGTGTTTCAAGATCTGACCAATCTTCTGAGCTTGAAGGCCAGCGAGGCCGGTGTGGCGTTAGTGTTCGAGTGGTCACAAGAACTTCCGACAGCGCTGGTAGGTGATCCGCTTAGGCTGAGACAGATTTTGGTTAACCTTAGTGATAATGCGGTGAAGTTTACCCCGGAAGGGGAGGTGAGAATCGGTGTACACCTACTTGAGCAAAAGGAAAACCAGGCCAAACTGCACTTTAGTGTCACAGATAGCGGTATCGGCATGACACCTGAACAGCAGGCACAGTTATTCCAGGCATTTAGTCAGGCCGATAGTACGACGACACGTGAATATGGTGGCACAGGGCTGGGCTTAACTATTTCGAAGCGTTTGGTCGAGATGATGGGGGGCGAGATCTGGGTAGAAAGTGCGGCAGGTGTTGGGAGCACCTTCCACTTCACTGTCGACATGGGAGTGCAGGAGGAGACACTCGTGCCGATTCAACCTAAAGAACCGAAACTTGATGGTGTGGAGCAGGCCATTGAACAGTTGCATGGAGCCAAAATTTTATTGGTGGAGGACAATGAGGTTAATCAGTTGTTAGCGTTGCATGTACTGCAGAACAATGGGCTTGTACCGTCACTGGCAAAAAATGGTCAAGAGGCGCTTGAGATGCTAGCGGCTCAACCATTTGATGGCGTGTTAATGGATTGCCAGATGCCGGTGATGGATGGCTACATAGCCACGGAGGAGATTCGCAAGCAGGAAAAATATCGAGATTTACCGGTATTGGCCATGACGGCCAATGCCATGTCGGGTGATTTCAAGAAAGCATTGGATGCAGGAATGAATGATCATATTGCCAAACCGTTCACCAAGGATGAATTGTTTAATACCATGGCAAAATGGATTAAGCCGAATTAGAGATTGGCGTTCCTTTAAATGGTAGTGATACCGAAGAGAGGTATAAAGCCAATCTATTGGTTTAGAATCTCCGCCGCTTCCTTGGCAAAATACGTCAAAATCCCATCTGCTCCTGCGCGTTTAAAACACAGCAACGATTCCATAATCACCTGTTCGCGGGTTAGCCAGCCATTTTGAAAGGCGGCCACATGCATGGCGTATTCGCCACTCACTTGATATACAAAGGTGGGGGCTTTTAATTCTTCTTTTACTCGGCGAACTACATCCAAATACGGCATGCCGGGTTTCACCATAATCATGTCGGCACCTTCTTCTAAATCCAGGGCGCATTCATGCAGTGCTTCGTCCGTGTTAGCAGGGTCGATTTGGTAGGTCTTTTTGTCACCACCTTGGATATTAGTGGTGGAGCCAACGGCATCCCTAAACGGCCCGTAGTAGCTGGAGGCGTATTTGGCGGAGTAGGCCATGATGCGGGTGTTCACATGGTTGGCTTCTTCCAGCTCTTCGCGGATGGCCCAAATGCGCCCGTCCATCATGTCTGAGGGGGCAACAATATCGGCGCCGGCTTCAGCGTGGGATAGTGCTTGTTGGGTCAGTGTTTCTACGGTGATGTCATTAAGAACATAACCGGTGTCGTTATCGATAATGCCGTCCTGACCGTGGGTGGTGAACGGGTCCAGCGCCACGTCGGTAATAATGCCTAGTTCGGGTACGGCATCTTTTAAGGCTTTTACTGCACGTTGTGCCAGACCGTCGGGATTGTAGGCTTCTTCCGCCAGCAGGGTTTTACAGTGTTGCGGGGTGACGGGGAACAGCGCAATGGCGGGAATACCGAGGCTGGCAATCTCTCGTGCTTCTTTCACTAACAGGTCGATGGAGAGCCATGCCACGCCGGGCATGGAGGAGACTTCTTCACGCTGGTCGCTACCTTCTAGTACAAACATGGGGTAGATAAGATCGTCGGGTGTCAGTACAGACTCCCTGACCAGTCGGCGGGAAAAATCATCGGCTCGGTTGCGACGCAAGCGAGTGTAGGGAAAGGCGCCGCGGGTGTGTGTAAAGCTCATGGCTGCTCCAGCTCAAAATTAGTACTGATATTAGTACTTATAAATGCACGGTCTATAACGCTAAGTCGCTAATCATACGGTGAAAAACCGATATTGCCCATGATTGGGGTTTGTTGTGGGTCAGGTAAGTATTTTGTTGTCGTGGTGTACTATATTTAATACACTTGTTGAATGGATGAGGTTAGAAAGCCAATCAAATGGATGGGTGGCAGCAAAGCGGTACTTGCTTCATTCCCAAAAGCAGTGGTTCAAGAAGCCGGTTATCAGCTGGATAGAGTTCAGCTGGGGTTACAGCCTGACGACTTTAAACCGATGAGGCAGTTGGGTAAGGGCGTAAGAGGTATTGAGGAAGTCCGTGTTCAGGATGCGGATGGTAGTGGGATTTATCGGGTTATGTATGTGGCAAGGTTTGAGGATGTGGTTTACGTACTTCATTGCTTTAGCAAGAAAACACAGAAAACCACCCAACGTGATAAGGACATTACGGTTAAGCGTTACAAGTCCATGGTTGAAGAGAGGTCGCAGAAATGAGTAATGACAAAACGAGTAGCATGACGTATATAACTAAGGGCTCAATTCTTGATGATCCTGAGTTATTTGATGCGGCAGAAAGAGAAGTAGTCAAACTGAAGGTGCAGTTGTTTGATGATATTCGACAATATATTGAAAGCAATAAACTCAATAATACGGAATCGGCAAAGGTATTTGATGTGCAGCGTCACCGTATTATTGATATTCAGAAAGGTCGAATTAGTGGATTCACTATTGATTATTTGGTGTCTATGCTGGCTCGTGTTGGGCTACATACTTTGGAACATAAGGCGGCTTAAAAAATTTAAATTCAAAGCCGCCTTGCTCGTGGCTTACACCCCTATCATTTCCTACAGCGTTTTAAAGACCTGCTCTGCCGCATCTAATGCAAATTGAATGTCTTCTTCCGTATGCGCCCCTGACATAAAGCCTGCTTCGTAGGCGGCAGGTGCCAGGTAAACGCCCGCATCCAGCATGCCGTGGAAGAACTTATTAAAGCGTTCGGTATCACAGGCCATGACTTGATGGTAATTGGTGACGGAGGTTTCTTCGGTAAAGAAGATGCCGAACATACTGCCCACGTGGTTGGTGGTCATGGGGATATTGGCAGCATCCGCACGTTGCTGTAAGCCTTTAACCAATTGTGTGGTTTTGGCAAACAGCGCATCGTGAAAACCGGGTTGTGAAAGCAGCTCTAACGTTTTTAGCCCTGCTGTCATAGCGACTGGATTGCCTGAAAGTGTACCTGCTTGGTAGACCGGCCCTAGCGGCGCGATTTGTTCCATAACTTCTCGTTTGCCACCAAAGGCGCCAACGGGCATGCCTCCACCGATGACTTTGCCTAGGGTGATTAAATCCGCATCAATATTAAAACGGCCCACGGCACATTGGGGGTGAACTCGAAAACCGGTCATGACTTCGTCGATAACCAGTAGAGCACCACTGTTAGTACACTCTTCCCGAAGGGTTTCTAGAAAGCCTTCCACGGGTGGTATGCAACTCATGTTGCCGGCTACTGGTTCCAAAATCACACAAGCCACGTCTGAGCCGATGTCGGCAAAGGCCTTTTTAACCCCTTCGATATCGTTATAGGTTAGCGTCACGGTGTGGTCTGCTAGCGAGGCGGGAACGCCGGGTGAGCTGGGTACACCCATGGTTAAAGCGCCGGAGCCTGCTTTTATAAGCAGAGAGTCTGAGTGGCCGTGGTAGCAACCTTCGAATTTAATAATTTTATCGCGGCCGGTGAAACCACGAGCTAACCGAATGGCACTCATGGTCGCTTCGGTGCCGGAGCTGACCATGCGAACCATATCCATACCGGGGACTAACTCACAGAGTTTGTCGGCCAGTTCAATTTCCAGTTCAGTGGGTGCGCCAAAGGTCATGCCTTTATCTAATTGTGCTTTGACGGCAGCAATTACTTCCGGGTGGTTATGACCCAAAATCATCGGCCCCCAGGACTGCACGAAATCTACATAACGTTTGCCATCGACATCGAATAGATAGGCTTTTTCAGCACGATCAAAAAATACCGGAGTACCGCCAACGGCTTTAAATGCGCGGACGGGAGAGTTAACACCACCGGGGATGTGTTTTTGGGCGGCTTCAAACAGTTGCTGAGATCGTTGCATGGGATTGGGCGCGGGTTTAGGCATAGTTTTAGTCTGGCTTTATTCTTGGGAATTAGGGGTGCTATTATCCTCGATTGTTGATGTGTGCGCCAATGGATGCAGGACACTTGATGATAGAAAGCATGAGGGATAAGCATTACAGGCTAATAAGGATATATGGATGAATGATATGAGTAACGGACAACCCACGTGGCAGCCAATACTGGATTACTGGTTTGGCCAGGCTGTTGATGATGTGGGTTGTGCCAACCAGAAGGCGAGTTTGTGGTGGGGCAAGTCTCCTGATGTGGATGCCGATATACGCGAGCGTTTCGAGTCAATGTTGCATCTGTTGGTCAATGGCGGCAACCGTTACTGGCTTCAGTTTCCGGAGAGCCGTTTATCCGCCATTATTGTGCTTGATCAGTTTTCCCGAAATATCTATAGGGACTCTTCTATCGCATATTCTTCCGACCTGTTGGCATTGAACTGGTGCTTGTCAGGCATTCACGAAAAATTAGAAAAACAGCTGCGGCCTATTGAGCAAGTATTCTTTTATCTACCCCTGGAACATGCTGAAGACCTTTCTTTGCAGCATCTGTGTGTTGAGAGATTTCAGCAACTGGTGGAAGAGGTGCCGTCATCACAGCGGGAGACATTTGAGGGGTTTCTCGATTATGCGGAGCAACATGCCGCTGTGATTGAACAGTTTGGTCGCTTTCCCCACCGCAATATTGTGTTGGGGCGGGAATCTACACCCGATGAGCTGACGTATCTGGCACAACCCGATAGTGGTTTTTAGGGTGCTGGTTTTAAATAGAGTATTTAAGTAAGTGCTTCAGGCCATAAACCTCAGGAGGGTTTTGGGCGGTTATCTGAATCCAGCTGGTTGATTAACCGGATGACTTCATCATCACAGAGTTGATGAAAATACTGGTAGTAGCTGCCCACAGAGCCCTGATAATTTGAATCAATTAACAGGGCGATCACCTCATCTACTTCAGTGGCCAGCATCTTGGCGGTTTCTTCAGGCATTACGGGAATGGCGACAATTATCTTATCCGGGTGTCGGGTTTTTACATCACGAATGGCTGCACGCATGGTTAGTCCCGTGGCAATGCCATCATCCACTAGAATGGCCAGTTTTCCGGTAACGACGCTGGGTTCTCGATCTCCGAGATAACATTCACGCCGACGTTTTGCTTCGATAATTTCTTCTTCTTTTTGTTGTTCAAGCCAGATGGGGTCAACGTCGGCTATCGTCTGTTCGTTACAGATTATTTCTCCGGTCTCAGTGATTGCGCCAATGGCATATTCGGGATTGGAGGGGTGGCCAATTTTTCGGGGAATGATTAAATCCAGCGGCATGTTGAGAGCTGAGGCCACCTGATAACCAAGGGGAACCCCGCCGCGTGGAAGGGCATAAATAACGGCATCCATCCCCTGATACTTTGTGGCTAGAATTTTTGTCAGAGCGCCCGCCAGTAGTTGGCCGGCATGGGTTCGGGTCTTAAAGCGCATGATCACGTCTCTAAAATAATGAGCTGCTTAAAAAGTCTAGGAGAGGTTTTCTCAAATAAAGTCGGTAGTTAATCCCCGGTTATTAAGCGTGCCATTGTTTTTAGCAGAAACCATTTCTTGTCGTGATGCTATGTGCATGGGACAACGCTTCTGAGAGGGTATCAGGGCGATCGGTTAGGATTTTTTCTCATTGCGTAGATAGATTACCCAATAGACCACACCCACAAGAATCCCTCCTCCTACCATGTTACCCAAGGTTACCGGTAATAGATTGTTCACCAGAAAGTCCCATATGTTCAGATTGGATAGATCAGTTCCTTCGGGTATGGCTGCCAGCACCACTGGGTCGCCCAGTGCCATCATCCCTGCTGGGATAAAGTACATATTGGCGACAGAATGTTCGAAGCCAAGGGCGACAAAAGCGGTGATCGGGAATACGATGGCGAGAATTTTGTCGGTCACACTGTGACCTGCAAAGCACAGCCAGATAGCTAGACAGACCAATACATTGCAGAGAACACCTCGGGCAAAAGCCTCGGCAAAGCCCAAATTTACTTTACTATTGGCTATGAGCACGGTGACCTCACCAACCCTGCCATCGTTAGCCAGCCAGTAGTTACTGATAGAAATAAGTACTACCGTTCCCAGCGCCCCGAGTAAATTACCCAGAAATACCAAAGCCCAGTTTCGCAATAATTTTGCCAAGCTGATTCGACGGCTGACACAAGCTATGGTCATCAGGTTATTGCCAGTAAATAGTTCGGCGCCAGCCACAACAACCAGAATTAAACCCAGACAGAAACCTAGACCACCGGCCAAGCGTGTCAAGCCAAGCCCGAAAGAGGAGTCGTGAATAATAAACGTGTAAAGCAATGCGCCGAAACTGATAAAGGCGCCAGCCAGTATTGCCAGTAAGAGGGTGCTTAGTGTGTCGAGGTTGGCCTTGGTGACACCGACGGCTTCCACTCGTTGTGCTATTTGCTTTGGAGAATAGGCTTCCATATCGTTATTTGGGGACATTGTGTACTACTCTCATTATGTTGTTATTCGGAAAAAACTCTCTGTTTCATACAAAAGTGTCTTTGCTTTCTCTTAGTTTTTTTCAGGAGGTTGTAAGTGATCCCAGCGATAGGTGGGGCCGTCCTTACACACATAGTGATGGGCTAAGTGGTGTTCACTTAGGTAGCAATGACCACAAAGGCCCACGGCACAATGCATGCGTCGTTCTATGGAGAGCCAGATTGCCTGTGCCGATAGACCGCGTTGTATAAAGTTCTTTGCAGCAGCGCTCATCATTACTTCGGGGCCGCACAAGAGAAGCGTATCAGGTGTCCAGTCCAGAGTGCGAAGTACAGAATCCATTGCATCCAGTGGCGTCCCTTCCAGAATGTGGTTTTCTTCAGTCGAGGCCTGCGTACTCCCAGTGTCTTCAAGAACGTCAAAGAGGGAAAGTTCTTGTTGCCAGCGCAGCCGTTCTGGATTCAACATTTGTAATGCACGATTGCGTGCACCATAAACTAAGGCTAAATGTTTGTGGTGATGGCTGGTAATGAGCTGATCAATTAGGCCAGCGAGAGGGGCGAGCCCGCAGCCGCCTGCAACCATGAGAATTTTCTTGTTGGCTAGCGCGTTGACTGGCCAGCCTTTGCCAAACGGGCCACGAATACCCAATATGTCACCAGGTTGACACTGAAACAGAGCCGTTGTGACCTCTCCCATTTTGCGGACTAAAGCACGAAAAACCCCTTGGTCGTTGGGTGTGACTGTGAAGGTGAATGGCGCTTCCCCGGCCCCAGGCACACTAAGCATAAAAAATTGGCCAGGCTCGGGTTTATCGATGGATTGGGGGGAGGGTAAACGAAAGCGAAAATGGCGGGCATCTTCACCGTCATTGATAAAGTCTACTAACTCTATGGCAATGGGGGTCAAGTTGTAAAAAGCTTGGTTATTAAGTATCGAGTTTTGCATCACTAGCAATCCTTTTCATCACTGAGTGAACGCCAACTACTCCCGGGCAGGTCTGTTCGCACCGACCGCACCCCACACAGCCATAACGCCCAAATTCCTGAGCAAAATTGTCACCAAATTTATGAGTCCAGAAGCGTTTTACTCGCTCACCGGCTTCCTCGGTGGGATTATGCTGACTGGCCTCTCGTTGAAAGCTTTCGTAGAGGCAGGAGTCCCAGAACCGCTGTCGGCGGATATCACCATTGCTATCTTGCCGCTCCCATGTTCCGTAGCAGGAACAGGTGGGGCATAGGTTGGTGCAGCCTGAGCAACTCAAGCACTGAATGCCCAGTTGTTGCCATAATTCTTCAGGAACCTGGTTTTGGTTTATGGCAGTAATACCTTGCTGCAGATAACTATCATCGTTGAATTGTTCGACACAGGAGGCTATACGGTTATCGCGATCAGTAAATTCGGATTCGTTAGCTGGGTTCAATAAAAGCCCCTCCAAGGCATTCAGCCCTTTTTTGTTGCAGACTAGCAGTAGCCAGCTAGTTGCAGAGAGCTGATGGAGAATCATGTCAGCCGTTTCATTTTTGACGCCGGGGCCAGCATCAACGCTGGGGCAAAAACCTTGCTGACAGGGGCTTAAGCAATCTATGCCGATCAACAGTGCCTGTTGTCGTCGAGCTTGGTAGTAGGGGTCATTGGCAAAGAACTGGTCTTGGTAGTGGATGGCAGTGAGATCGCAACTTTGCACCCCAAACAGGACAAAGGGTGCCGGCTTGGGCAGGGTTTCACGAAAGCACTCTCCGTCAAACGTAAAGAGATTTTCATGTTCCGCAAACAGTTGTCCCTTGGGTGAAATTAATGGCGGGGTACTTTTGGCAGAATCAGCCTCTGGTGGCTCAATCTGATAAGACTTTGCCAAGTGGTTTCTCAGTGTATTCGGGTGATCCAGATAGTAGCTTTGCGTTTTCATTTAACACCTTCCACCTTGAGGGCGCTGATCTCATCTATGGGGCGGGGGGACATCCCCGGCTCAAGGGGCTGAACAGATACCGCACATGCTTTCAATTCAGGCATTTTGGTGAGGGGATCCTGAGCCGTGTTCGTTAACTGATTGGAGGGGGCTTCACGGAAGTGGTATGGCATACAGACCAGCCCCGGTGGAAGATCATCTGTGAGCATAGCTCGGGTTTCCACGTAGCCTCGTCGTGAACGAATGCCTACGGCTGATCGATGGGTCACTCCTAGGTCATTGGCATCCGCTGGATTAATAAATAGAAGCCCAGCCGGTGTCTCACGTTCGAGAAGTGGTGATTTTCTGGTCATAGAGCCACAACCATAGTGAAAATGTAGCCGGTTAGTCGTTAGCAGCAGCGGGTATTCATTATCAGCGAGCTCGTCAATGTCTATAGGGTGGACAGGGATTAGCCGCGCTTTTCCAATAGGAAAAGTGTCTTTGTGAAGAATCGCTGTTCCCTCAGGTGTTTCATGGTTACAGGGCCACTGAAGCCCCTGCAACTGATCTATTTTGGTGTAATTCATGGCGCTATAGTTTGGGGTGATCTGGGTGATTTCGCGAAACACCGCTTCGCTGTCGTGCCAGTCTAGTTGGTCGCTGCCAAGTTGTTGGGCGATCGCCGCCAGCCACTGCCAATCTGTTCTTGCTTCACCTACTGGAGGCAATGCTTGTTGAACATGCTGTACTCGTCGTTCGCAATTGGTGAATGTCCCGCTTTTCTCGGCGAAAGAGGCCGCGGGTAAAACAACATCTGCCATTCGGGCGGTGTCGGTCATGGTCAGCTCTGCTACGACTAAGAGATCCAGTTTGCTGAATGCTCGTTTTACCAGGTTTTGGTCGGGATCGGTGACGACAGGGTCTTCACCAAATAGAATCAGTCCTCTAAACTCACCTGCTAAGGTAGCTTTAGTCATACCCATAGATGTGAGCCCTGGATGTTCTGGAACCTCAGTTTTCCAGTACTGACTAAATTTAGCTCTTGCCTCTGGATTGTCAACTTTCTGATATCCGGGATAAACGTTGGGCAGGCAGCCCATATCACAGGCTCCCTGAACATTATTTTGCCCCCTAAGCGGGTTGACTCCCGTGCCTTCGCGACCTATTTGGCCACAGATTAGCGCCAAATTAGAGAGCGCTATTACGTTATTGGTGCCACTGACATATTGGGTGATTCCCATACCGTAGAGAATCATAGCTCGCTTGGACTGGCTGTATGCTTTGGCTGCAGATTCAATTTCTGGTAGGGATATGCCCGTAGTCTCCTCTACCCCCTCTAGAGCATTTGCAACGGAGGCTGTCAGTTGTTCTAGACCTTCGCAGCGTTGATCAAGAAACTTTTTATCCTGCCAGCCATTGTCCAGAATAGTCTTTACCATGGCATTGAGTAGGGCGATGTTACTACCAAGCTTCAACTGCAGATGTGAGTCTGCCAGCTTGGCAAGTCGAGTACAGCGTGGATCAGCTACGATCAGTTTGGTGCCTTCGAGGTGTGCCCGCATAATGTGGCCGCCGAGAATGCTGTGGTTTTCTGTGGGGTCGGCACCAAAGACAAGAATCAGATCGGTCTCTAAAAGGTCGGCTGCGCTATTGGTCATGGCCCCAGAACCTAGAGTTTGGCTCAAACCGGCTACTGTGGGGCTATGGCAAATACGGGCGCAGTGATCAACGTTGTTGGTTTTCAGAACTGCACGGGCTAATTTTTGAGCGGCATAGTTGTCTTCATTGGTGGCGCGGGCGCTGCTGATAATACCGGTGGCCTGAGGGCCAGACTCTACCAAAATCTGTTTTAATCCATCAGCGATGGTCTCCAGTGCTTCGTCCCAGGAAGCTTGGCGAAACCCCTGAGCGGTGCGAATGAGGGGGTGGGTGATACGATTTATGGGATCAATGCCGTAGGCACTGTTCCAACCCTTAGTGCAGAGTTGGCCCCGACTAACGGGGTGATCAAGTTGGGGTTCGACACTAATGAGCTTGTTATTTTCTGTACGAAGATCTATCCCACAACCCACTCCGCAAAAAGGGCAAATAGTTGGGGTAACCTGAACTGTCATAACTGCGCGCCCTCTATCCAGCGTTTTTTTTATTACATATATCTTAACAATATAGAAGAAAAGGAGGAAATGCTTACAAGGAGTACGAAAGACGATGCTTTGGTAAGGTGGTTGATCCTTATTTCATGCCCTTGATGGCCATTTCTCGCATTCGGAATTTTTGTACTTTTCCGGCAACAGTCATAGGCAGCTCATCAACAAATTTAATGTGCTGTGGAATCTTGAAGTGAGAAGTTTTGTCACGACTACATTTATGAGCATCTTTCTCGGTAAGATCATTTTCATGGAGTTTAATCTAGGTGGGATTGACGTTGGTTGTCGCGTCTTCGTTACAGGTTATTTCTCCGGCCTTAGAGGTGTCTGTTGGTTTTACTTTTTCTCGATGGTCTGGCCATAGGTTTTTTTATTAAGGCAATAAATGTCTATGTTTTCTTTTTAATAGTGATATGTGGATAGTCTACATATGGGCAACTCCGATCAATTATCAGTCAGGGAGGACCAAGGATGCCAATTGGACGATTATAAAACCGGGCACGACAGCTGCCAGTGGTGAGCTGATCTAGATCTTTTTTGTAAAATGATTTTTAATTAAAGGCCAAATAAACACGGAAGAGGTGGTTAAGCATGGGTATCAATAAAATATGCACTGTCAGCATACAGGGCATGATGTTGGCTGGCTTTTGGTTTGCCGTGACACCCGTTGTTGCTGAAGAGCAGCCTAAGCTGGTGTT
Organism: Porticoccus sp.; assembly: GCA_018066715.1. Lineage (GTDB taxonomy): Bacteria > Pseudomonadota > Gammaproteobacteria > Pseudomonadales > Porticoccaceae > Porticoccus. The sequence continues at coordinate 24,117 of JAGPWA010000115.1, forward strand.
ACAAATCACCATCGATGCTTTGCGTGGCGACTTGCCGGAGCGTTTCTACCATATGCTCGGTGAGGGTGGTTTTCGCTATTTAATGGAGGAGGGCGTCTTCTATACCAGCGCCCATTATCAGCACGCCAACACCGAGACCATCGTGGGCCATACGTCTCTGGCTACGGGCACGGTGCCGGCGGCCCACGGTATGGTTGGCAATGTTTGGTTCGATCGTACACAGGATCGTCTCGCCTACAATATTGAAGATTCACGCTATCATTTGCTCACGGCGGGTGCTGACGTGGACAAGAAGACCGAGATCGATCCCACGCAGAAGATGGCTAGGTCTGATGGGCGTTCACCGGACAATATTCTGACCTCAACCTTTAGCGACGAACTGGCGGTGCATTTTGCTGGGCAGTCGAAGATCTTTGCCGTGTCGGTTAAGGACCGCGGCGCGGTGTCGATGGCGGGGCATGCCGGTAAGGCCTTCTGGTTTTCAAAGCAAAGTGGTGAGTTTGTCACCAGTACCTACTATTACGAGCAGTATCCTGACTGGGTAGATGAATGGAATGCGGGCAAGCCCGCGTTAGGCTATTCGGGCAAGGCTTGGGAGTTGACGCATCCATTGTCGGCGTATTTGTTCGGCGCGGCTGACGAACGGGACTATGAGGCCGATATAGCAGGCTTTGGGCGCAGCTTCCCACATCACTATGGTAAAGCGGATAACAAGTACTTCACGACCAAGCTAACACTGAGTCCAGCTGGTGATGAATTGACGCTTAATTTTGCCAAGACTTTGTTGGACAAGGAGCAGTTGGGTCAGGATGGTGTGCCGGATTATCTAGCTGTCAGTTTTTCATCAACGGATTACGTGGGTCACATCTTTGGAGCATCGAGTCTGGAAATCGAAGATAACCTAGGGCGTTTGGATCGGACCCTCGCGGATCTTTTAGCCTACGTAGACAAGAAGGTTGGGCTGGATAACACTCTGATCGTATTGTCAGCAGATCATGGCCAGCCCGAAGTGCCGGGGCATTTACATGAGCGTGGAATCAAGAAGGCGCATTATTTTGACACTGAGAACTTGGACAAGACGCCAGCCATAGCGGCGCTAAAGAAGCAATTTGGTATTGGCGAGGAGCTGATCGAGGCGTATTTTCATCCCTATATCTATCTCAACCGAGAGTTAATCCAGAGTAAGGGGTTGGATCGTGCACACGTTGAGAAGGCGGTTGCCGCGGAGTTGTTGAAGTTTGATGGCGTGGCTTATGCGGTATCTAGTTCAGCGCTTAGTACAAACAGCCTGCCCGACAACCTGATGACGCGTTCGATTTTGCGCAACTTCCATCCCAAGCGTTCCGGCGACATTTACCTAGTGTTTGAACCCAACGTTTTTATTAACGATTTCGACGGTTTGATGGTGGCTTCAACCCATGGGTCCCCTTGGCGTTATGACACTTATGTGCCGATGATTTTTGCTGGTGCCGGATTGAAGGCAGCGAAGGTTGATCGTGAGGTTACGCCCTACGATATTGCTCCGACATTGTCGGCTTGGCTCAAGGTTAAGCCGCCCTCCGGTGCAGTAGGCTCGTTGCTTACAGAGGTGTTGAAGAAGTAGACTCTGGTTAGCAGCAGCCATCATGGGTATTACTGTAGGTTGGAAAATGGTAAGAAAATAAAATCAATGCACGTGAACCAATTCTGGATTTAAAGGCGCGGATAGTGTGATTGATCTATTCAAGCTTCGAGTTTCATCCATTACGGGAGACTTTTAATGGAAGACGTGGATGTATTTACCCGCCTGATCAGTATGCTCCATACACAACCAGTGCTCACCTTGTTTCTGATCATCGGTATGGGCTATCTAATTGGGGGTATACGGGTTGGAAGTTTTTCGCTTGGGCCTGTGGCGGGGGTTCTGTTTGCGGGGCTTTTTTTGGGTCATTTTGATTTTCGCATGTCTGCTGGTGCGCAGTCGGTGGGTTTCGCATTATTCATATTCTCCGTAGGTTATCAGGCGGGGCCGAGGTTTTTCGATGTACTGAGAACCGATGGGCTTAAGTATTTCCTGCTTGCGGTGGTTATCGCTGTAACGGGGTTTTCCGTTGCGGTCGTGGCGGCACAGCTGTTATCGCTCGAACCGGGTATGTCTGCCGGGCTGTTGTCCGGTGGTTTGACCAGTTCGCCTACACTGGCCGCGGCACAGGAAGCTTTGCGAAGCGGGCAGGTTAAACCCCCCGAAGGTATTACAGCTGATGCAATGATTGGTAATGTGGCGACTGGTTACGCCATTACCTATATTTTCGGCTTGGCAGGTCTGATAGCTGTTATTAAGTTTCTGCCAAAGGTACTGGGTATTGATCTGGAGAAGGAGGCGAAAGCGCTGGAAGCTGATGAAGAATCGAACTCGGCGTCACAACCTGTGAATGTTTCTGCACGAATTTACAAGGTGACTAATGAAGAGATGACAAAAATTCCGTGCAGACAGCTGAAGGAGCAGTACTGGGACAAAGCTTCGGTCGTCCGGGCCAGAAGAAACGATGAACTCATTCAATTAGGGCTGGACGAATATCTTCAATTGGGCGATGAATTGCACATTATTGCGCCGGTAGAATTTTTCACCAAGACCGTATCGCAGTTCGGTGAAGAAATAACACCTGAGGTAAGTACCGCACAGTTCGAGGAAACAGCCCAGATCGTTGTTATAGACAAAAGTGCGGTTGGTAAAATTTTACAGGATTTGGATATTGCCCGAAAATTTGGGGTATTGCTGACCAAGGTTACACGTATGGGTATGGGTATGGATATGCCGCAGACAGTGGACTTTAGGCTGCGAAAGGGTGACATTCTACTTGTTTCAGGCCCCTCGGATAATGTTGATCTTCTTGGTAAGGAGCTTGGGCATGTCGAACGTGATATTGCCGAGACAGATATGGTTACCTTTGCCTTTGGTATTGCCTTTGGTGTGGTCATTGGAATGCTTGCCATCCGTGTGGGTGAATTATCAATTGGTCTGGGCTCGGCAGGCGGTTTGCTTGCCTCTGGTCTGGCCATTGGCTATCTGCGCAGTATTCATCCAACCTTCGGTCGCATGCCTGATGCGGCACGTTGGATATTGATGGAGTTTGGGTTATTGCTGTTCATGGCCGGTGTGGGTTTGCGCGCGGGTGGTGACATTATAGAGACCTTCCTAGCTGCAGGCCCGATGCTGGTGCTTGCAGGTATCACTGTCACAATAACACCCATCTTAGTCGGTTATTTTTTTGGAAGGAAAGTACTGAAGCTTCATCCAGTTTTATTATTTGGTGGAATTACGGGGTCGATGACCAGTGGAGCATCGCTCAGCGTGGTTACGGCGGCGGCAAAGAGCCCCATGCCGTCACTGGGATATACCGGCGCCTATGCCTTTGCTAATGTCTTGTTGACCATTGCGGGTAGTATCATCTTGTTTTTCTAGCTTGTTTTTTCAAGTTGGATCGTTCTTTGCCCACGGAAACAGTATCCCTCTGCACTTAGAGCAAAGGGATACTGTAGTTTACGATTAATCGATAATCCCTTATGTCGTTCCAGTTGTTACCGTTACCGTTACCGTCACCGTCAATGTCGATAAAGGCTGCGCGGGCCCGAATCCCTAGTCCCTTGAAAAGCTCCCCTGGAGGTTTGTAGTCCAAAGTTATGTCGTACTCATTCTGATCGGGCCGGTCCTCACCAGAGACAGGAGATTTCGCGTCAACCCCACGGGCGATGTTGATGAAGCCGCTGAGTCCTAGCGACGAGAAGAAGCCGGTGTTGTACGAAACTCCCAATAAAATGGCTTTCTCATTAGCCCTATGGAAGTCCAGTCTTTGCAGGGATAGGTAGGAAGGGCTTTCGCCCCACGGCACCCGGATATCTGAGTCATCACCAGTGACCGAAGCTGCGGTCTTAATGATGACACCATGCCAGTCGAATGAGGCTTGGGCAGCCAGTAGGTTTGTCGAAAAATCACCAACAAGCTCTTCACCCACGCTTCGCTGGTCTGTAAATTGACCGGACAACTCCATGTCAAGATCGTCCTTTATTGCTTTGCGGTAGGTGGCTTTAGCAAAGAAAGTATTGAAGGTGTCCCAGCCGTAATAGTTGGTTGCTCCTATCGTAAACTGCTCGTTGACCGGAATCAGTGCGCCGGCCATGGTAAGGCCTTTATCAGACCCTTGGGCTCCCGCCGCCTCGGACATATGAACAAATTTCTCGCTGTCTCTCTTTTTGATTTTGGTAATGTGACCGGCGATATAGTCCAGAGACGAGTTACTACGCTTAATGGTGTAGCCTTCATGAGTGATGGGTAGCATCCGTATGTCATCACCGTTGATATACGGAATATCGAGTGCCTGACGGTAGAGCCTGATTTCAGAACCTTCCAGAAATGTAGTGGTGAATTGATAACGCAGGTTCGCTTCAGCAATGACAGAAATATTATTTTGTCTGGGTTCTAATAAGCCGGTAGGTCCGCTGTCGCTTGGCGCGCTGATCTTGCTGGAGTTGTAATAAGCGGCGCTAACACTGAAGTTTTTCCACAAGCCAGATTCATAGCTCAAACGTCCACCTGCAGCCCAAGCCTCGCGTGTATCTGTGCTGGAGTTGTCTCGATCGAAATTAAAGGAGCGTAAATCGGCGCTGAGTTTCGTGTCGCGCCAGAAGGGTTGCTCACTCTTGAGTCTCTCCTTCAGGTCTTTCATTAGAAGCCTTTCTGACAGCGGCTTTTTTTGAAAGGTGTGATCAAATGCTCCATCGGGCTTGTTTGCCGATTCTGGGGTGGGGGCTTCTTGGCTGATGTACTCCGTAGCGCCGGACATCTGGCTGAATGTAAACAACATCAGAATCCAGAGCAGCTTGTGTAAAACAGTATCGCTATACATTACGGGGAAAAGAGGTCTCTTTATCGGTAGGCCAGCAGCTCCGCTGTGTGCGTGATTGTTTCCTCATATGAGCATACCCTGCTTTTGTTTGTGACGCACCGTCCTGAGAATACAATGAATATCAGGAATGTGTTCGTGCATCAGGGGCTCAGTATCCCCTTAGAACGGCCTGACCACGACCATGATAATAATACCGATCAGCATGAGTACCGGTATTTCGTTAAACCAGCGGTAGAACACGTGGCCACGGGTGTTTTTATCATCACGAAATTGTTTCATCAGGTAGAGGCAAGCGTGGTGATAAATAATCAGCAAGATGACCAGGCCCATCTTGACGTGAAACCAGCCAGAATTGAGAAAGTAGTTGGGGTAGATACTGAACAGTGCAGTACCCAACAGAATGGTGGCAATCATTGAGGGGTTGGCAATACCTCGAAAGAGTTTGCGTTCCATAATCTTGAATCGCTCAATGCTTATCTCGTCTTCAGACATGGCATGGTAAACAAATAGCCGGGGCAGATAAAACAGTGCAGCAAACCAGCAGACCACCGCCACGATATGAAAGGCGGTTATCCAGCTTTGCCCGCTAATCAGAAGTTCTTTTATCCAGCCCATATTTGTATCCAACCTATAGCCGCCACTGTTTAGAATCTGTTCTTTTATTGATAATTAGTCATTTACGGACAGTAGTTTACTGGCTGTCGTTTATTGATAGTAGTTGTCGATATCTTGTTTGGTAATAATTCCTGCCACTTCGCTCATCAGTGGTGCAGCAGGCTGGCTGACAAACACCGCCTGGCCGTTGTTCTGCTGCATGGTGAGCAGGGCTTCCTGTAGCGTTGCTCTCGCATGTATCGGAAATAGTTGCCAGCGATCGCCGGGAATTTCTCGCAGATCAATGATGTCGTCACCTGCCAGTTCAAGTAGTTGTTCTTGAAGGTAGAGTGCGAGGTCCGCAGAGCGCAGGATATATTTTAGTTCACCGGCATCCTCAATCACAATCCAGGTGGGTTTGTTTTCAAGCAGAGGTGCTGCCATTTGTTGCGGCAAATAGCGTGAGTGGTGGGCAAAGTTTTGCTTCATCAGGCTGGTGACACCTGAGCGACTCAGCATTTGAAACACCGGGGAATAGTAACCTGTCAGGTCACGGCCTAAGGAAAAGATACCGAGTTGTTTGGTGAGCATGCGACTGGTCATGGAGGCGATGACAATCACCAGCATACTGGGTAATAAAATATTGGGGTTGTAGGTCAATTCCAGTACAGCAATCAGTGCGGCCAGTGGTGCGTTCAGTACGGCGCCCATCATCGCACCCATGCAGAGAATTGCGTAAAAGCCAGAGGAGGATGCTTGCTCCGGGCTGAAGTAGCCACCAATGATGCCAAGGCAGCCTCCAATACAGGCACCGATGACAAAGTTGGGGCCAATTATGCCACCCGGCATTCCTAAGCCAACTGACACGGTAGAAACCAGAATTTTTGCAATCACAATGGCGGCAAGTAGTACCAGGCCAAGTTCGCCGAGCATGGCTTGCTCTACGGTGTCGTAACCCACCCCCTGAATTTGGGGCAATACAATGGCGATGGTGCCACAGAGTAATCCCGCAAATAGCATGCGAAGCAGCACTGGACGCTCTTTGAATGTACGCGTGTGGCGGTAGAGCAGTAGCATTGCCGAGGCTGCCAGCCCCACGACCAAGCCGCAAAGTACCAGAAAGGGCAGTTCCCACAGGCTACCCAGTTCTATCAGTGGAATGGCAAAAGCGGGCTCATTGCCGAATACAATACGGGACATGACCCCGCCGGTAACGGCAGAGAGAATGACTGGAATAAACCCGGTTATGGTGTATTCCATCAAGATTGCTTCCATCGCAAAAATCACACCGGCCAAGGGGGTGTTGAATGAGGCGGCAATGGCGGCAGCGACACCACAGGCAGTGAGTGTTCGCAGACTGTTATTGGGGAGTTTTAATTGTTGCCCTAGAAGACTGGAGCTGACCGCACCTAAATGAACAGCGGGGCCTTCTCGGCCTACAGAATTACCGGTTAGTAGGGCAATGGCACCGCCGATAAACTGCAATAGACCATTGGCGGCGGGTAGTTGTGCTTGGTGGTGGTGCATTCGCTCAAGTACGTGACCAACACCAACGGAATGGTGTTCTGCTTTGATGCGGTGCATGATCAGGCCGATAATCAATGCGCCAATGACGGGCAGTAGAAACCGGGCTTCAACAGGAAGCTGCTCAAAGGATTCACTATCGCCGGGGAGTAAATATTCTAGCGGTAATTCAAAAGAAAGCCTGAATGCGATGGCGGTCAGTGCGGTCAGAAAGCCACTGATACAACCCAGAATGGCGAGCTGTGGCAAGGCATCGGCATGAGCAAGGCGGGCACGAAAGGTGTCCATTTCGCGTTTAAGCCATCCCCGGTGTGGAATTGTTTGATGTTGGTCCTTGTGGGCCATACCAAATTCTCAGGTTTCTTTTTAAGGTCACGTATTAAGGCCGCTTTTGATGCGTTCTCAACACCTTCTTTAGACTTCTCTCGTCCATGGTGAAGTTGGGCGTGTTTCTTACACGGGTGTTTGCGCTATTATAAGCAGCTTCACAGGCCCATGACAGGAACATCAGTATTGTGATTAAAGTAGGTATTGTTGGCGGTACAGGGTATACCGGCGTTGAATTGTTGAGATTGTTGGCTACCCACCCCAATGTAAAAGTGACGACGATCACCTCTCGTGGAGAGGCCGGTCGGCCTGTGTCTGATCTATTTCCAAACCTACGGGGCCATTTTGATCTGTCTTTTACTGACCCAGCTGATGGTGGCCTGGACCACTGTGATGTGGTGTTTTTTGCCACCCCTCACGGGGTAGCGCAGAGTACGGTGCCTAAATTACTTGAAAAGGGCATTAAAGTTATCGATCTGTCAGCAGATTTTCGGATACGGGATATTGCTCTGTGGGAAAAATGGTACAACCAGCCCCATGCTTGCCCTGGATTAGTAGCTGAGGCGGTGTATGGCCTGCCGGAAGTAAACCGGGAAAAAATTAAAGAGGCTCGGCTGATTGCTTGCCCGGGTTGTTACCCCACCAGTGTGCAATTAGGGTTTTTACCCTTGCTTGAGAAAGGGCTGGTTGATACCAGTGACCTGATTGCTAATGCGGCATCGGGTGCCAGCGGTGCGGGTCGTCAGGCGAGTGTGAATAATTTGTTGGCAGAGACCACCGATAGCTTCAAAGCGTATGGGGTGCCAGGTCATCGGCATTTACCGGAAATTGAGCAGGGGCTGATGGATATTGCTGGTTCACCCGTGGATCTTACCTTTGTGCCACATCTCCTGCCCATTATCCGGGGTATTCATTCGACACTGTATGCAACACTTAAGGGCGCAGCGCTTGACTGCTCCGAGGCTGAGTTGCAGAAGCTCTACGAAGATTGTTTCAAGGATGAACCCTTTGTGGATGTGATGCCTGCGGGCAGTCACCCGCAAACGCGTTCTGTCAGAGGATCCAACACCTGCCGGATCAGTGTGTTTCGGCCACAGGGTGGCAATAAAGTTGTTGTGCTTGTGGTTGAGGACAATTTGGTCAAAGGGGCTTCGGGCCAGGCCATACAGAATATGAACATTATGTTTGGTTTGCCAGAAAGTGCTGGGTTGGAAGCTCCAGCGCTATTGCCCTGATGCCAGATCCCAGTCACAAGCTGGTTGTCCGGCCGCACAAACCGGATAACCGCAAGCGTGAAATAGGCCTGTGGTTATTGTTGGCGGGGACGGTTTTCTTCGTGGGGATTCTGTTGGGCATGCAGTTGTTTGATCAGGCCATGGTTGATAAGAGGCAGCAGGCTGACGAACTTGAAGTGCTACAGGTGCAGTTTGGTGAGATCAGTCAAAAGCTGGCTAATGCAGAATTGGCTTCTAATGTAGATCGAGTCGCCTTGGAGTACGTCCGTCAACTGGTGACATCACTGCAGTCGGAGATGGCAGTTGATGAAGAAGAGCTTGGTCTATATCGCAACTTGCTGCAGGAGGGTGGCTCAGAAAGTGGTTTATTGATCGGTGAGCTATTGTTGAAGCAGCATTCCGAGCAGGAGGGCATTACTTACCGCTTGGTTGTTCAGCAAAAAGAGAAGAAGCTGAAACGGATTAAGGTGAGTATTAAGATAGATGTGGTGGGTGTGCAGGATGGGAAGGAGGTCACCATTAGTTTAGAAAACTTTGATGACCAATTAGAGCGGTCACCGATTAAGACAGAGTTTAAGTATTTTCATGTGGTTGAGGGTGTTCTAAAGATACCCTCTGGATTTCAACCACGGGTAATAGCGGTCTCTCTCATGAAGGTTGGTGTCAGTAGTAGCCAAGTGGAGCGACAATTTGATTGGCGAGTGAGCGACCTATAGAGAGGTGAAACATGCGTAAGAAAAATAAGTCGGTACCTTTTGCTGCAGGCAATACAACACTGATTGCTGGTGGTACTCATGTGATTGGCGATATTCACTTTTCCGGTAATCTGGAGGTGGAAGGTCAGATAACGGGTAATGTGGTGGCTGAAGATGGCACTGATGCCCGAGTGCGTATCCTCCCTGATGGGAAGGTAGCTGGTGATGTGCGTGTTCCTGTGGTGGTTATCAATGGACACATTGAAGGCAATATCTTTTCCAGTAATCAAGTCGAACTGGCAGATAAAGCGGTGGTCGAAGGTAATCTACACTATGTATTAATTGAGATAGAGAAGGGTGCCCAAGTAAATGGCAGCTTTGTTCATCAAACCAAGGAAGAGCCAAGTAACGTGGTGCCATTAGAAAATGCGGTAGATTCTAGTCAGGAAGTACCTAGTTCATGATAGAATACTTGACTGGAATGCTTGGGTATTAACCCTGTTGTGCGTTCTTAATAGTTTTTTCAGGAGTACTCATGTCAGGTATCGAAACATTTACACCCATGCCCCTGTATATTTCAGAAAATGCAGTGGCAAAGGTAAGTAGTCTGGTTGAAGAAGAAGGTAATCCAGATTTAAAGCTGCGGGTATTTGTCACCGGTGGTGGTTGTTCAGGTTTTCAGTACGGCTTTAGTTTTGATGAGTTGGTGGCTGAGGATGACACGATTGTTGAGAAAGACGGAGTGTCTGTATTAGCAGACCCGCTGAGTTTTCAGTATTTAAATGGATCAACGGTTGATTATGAAGAAGGGCTTCAAGGTTCTCGTTTCACTATTACCAACCCCAACGCGACGACTACCTGTGGTTGCGGATCATCCTTTTCGGTGTGATCTTTGAGTCTTCAGCGGACGTTAAACCTACTCGTTCTTTTGGCAACCTTGGGCTGGGCCTGCTGGGTCACAGCGGGTGGAAACCTACTACCGTTAAATGGGCTAGTTCAGACAGAGGAGCAGCCGCCCGGCTATTTGGGCCGTATTGAATTGAATAATCCCGACGGGGTGGCTGCTGCGCTGCGTAGGGCTGAAAGTTTTTATCACGGCGAGGGAATGCGTGAGGAAGAAATACCACCCTTGGTGTTGGTTATTCATGGTTCAGAAGTGGGGATCTTTTTTAAAGAGAACTATTCACAATACAAGCCTATTGTTGACTTAGCCGCCAAGTTGGCTGCCTTCCAGGTCATTGACATCAGGGTCTGCGAGGCATCAGCTCAACTTATGGGGCTTGATATCAAAACGCGATTCCCCTTTGTGGGCACAGTACCTTACGGCCCAGCTGAGATAACCCGGCTGATTGAGGTCGAGAAATACGTTTATTTTTAGAAAATAAGGCGCAGAAAAACACCGCCTGTAGCCCGCCTCCTTTCCAGTCTTTTATTCCTATCACACCTGTTGTCGTTGATGCTCGCTAGAAATCTAAGCAGGATAAATGGCGCCCAATATGGAGGCTTTTGACGCCCCCGTTACTGTCGGAGCGTTGCCGGGTTTCCCTTCAAGGGTCTGCTTGGCCAGCCAGGCAAAGGCCACAGCTTCGACCCACTCAGGCGCGATGCCCAGCTGTTCAGTGCTGGCAATCAGTGTTGGGTGCAGTAAGGCTTCCAGCCGTTGTATAAGAGCTGTGTTATAGGTGCCGCCGCCACAGAAAAACACTTCCATTGCTAAGGGTGTGTGTGATCTCAGTGCTTCTGAGATAGTGTGGGCCGTAAATTCAAGTAATGTGGCCTGAACATCCACAGCGCTAGCTTTCGGTAACTGGTTGAGGTGTTTTGTTAGCCAGGAGAGATTAAATAGTTCTGGCCCGGTACTTTTGGGTGCAGATTGCGATAGGTACGGTGTTTCCAACATTTGTTGTAGGAGAGAGCCTATCACCTGACCCTGTGCAGCCCAGTGACCATTGTTATCATAGGGTTGACCAAGGTTTTGATTAATCCAGCTATCCATCAATGCATTGCCTGGCCCTGTGTCATAGCCTAATAGTGACGAGGGTGAACTATCGCCGGGAAGTAGGGTGATATTGGCCATGCCCCCTATATTGACGATGGCTCTGGGGCACCCGGGTTTCTCGAAAACAGCTTGATGAAAAGCGGGTACTAATGGCGCGCCGTGGCCACCAAGGGCAATATCTCGACGGCGAAAATCGGCCACTGTGGTAATGCCGGTGAGTTGAGCAATGGTGTTGGAATCGCCTACCTGTAAGCTATAGGCGTGCTCATCGTTGGTGCTTGGTGGAAAGTGGCGAATAGTTTGGCCGTGGCTACCGATAGCCGTTATGTCTGCTGCAGAAAGTTTTTTCTGGGTAATCAGTTCGTTGGCGGCCTGAGCAAAGCGCAATCCCAATTCGCGATCTAGCTGACCCATCCGGTGTATCTCATTCTCACCACAGGAGGCCAATGCGTGGATTTCTGGTTTGAGCGTTCTAATGTCGGCGGAGTGTGTAGCAATTAATTGGGGAGAGCTCGAGGTCAGGTCAACCAAGGCGGCATCAATGCTGTCGGCGCTGGTGCCGGACATAAGTCCTATATAAAGTTTTACACCTGACATTGATGGCATCTATTAATTAGCGGAGGCCAGCTTTGATGACTGTTGGTGGCTGGCCAGTTGCATCATTAGTGGTGCTGTATCTTGTTCAAACTTTACGCGTTCTTGTTCGGGGATGGGTTTGGCCTGAGGCAGCGCCACCGTTCGCGGGTTGCGATGCACACCATTAACCAGAAACTCGTAGTGCAAGTGAGGGCCGGTGGCATAGCCTGTGGATCCGACGGTGCCTATCACTTGCCGTTGTTTCACCGAACGTCCTTTTTTTACCTTACGTTTGTTCAGATGAAGGTATTTTGTGGTAAAGCGTTGGCCGTGTTGGATAAACACATAGTTACCGTTAGCCTTGCTGTAGCCTGCTGCGGTAACCCTGCCGTCGCCAGCAGCAAAAACAGGTGTACCACGAGGTGCGGCATAATCTACTCCACGGTGAGCGCGAATACTTTTGTGGATAGGATGCTTGCGGCGGAGGTTGAACCCTGAGCTGATGCGGGCAAAGTCTAGCGGTGCGCGTAGAAAGGCTTTGCGCATGCTATATCCTTCTGGTGTGTAGTAGTTGGCTAGCCCTTTGCTATTTTGGTAGCGAACCGCCCGGAAGGGTTTACCTTGGTTGGTAAACTCTGCACTCAAAATGTTGCCATTGCCAATTTTTTCACCATTGAGAAACTTCTCCTCATAGAGCAAGGAAAAGCGATCGCCCTTACGTATATCCAAAGCAAAATCGATATCCCACCCAAAGATGTTGGCCAGCTCCATAATCATCCCGTGGGGTAGTTGCGCGCGGTCACCTGCCAGGAATAGAGAGTCTTCGATCACCGATTCACGGTATGCCGTCATTATTTCCGGCTCTAACAGGATGCGTTGACCGGTGAATTGTTGGTCACTGCCTGCTTCTGAGTTCGTGTAGACGTAAGACTCGAGCTTTGACTTGATGTATTTAAGCTGCGTTAACTCGCCTGCTTTATTCAGGCCTAGCTGAATTTCCTGGCCGGGGCGGATATCAGCCAACGGTTTAGCCAGGGGGGTGGATGACATTAGCTGATAGACATCGCCGGCATCTAGAGATGCTCGTTGAAATAGGGTGCTGAGGTTGTCGCCACTACGAACAGTTTGTGTCTTCCAAGTTAAGCTGTCCGTTGGTTCGGAGGCTTCAGGGGCAGCTGCGGGCTTGGTGTCTGATAGTTGATCAACGGTAATTGGGGTTTGGTTCTCAACAGCAATAACGTGACCATCACTTTCTTGAAAGCTGAGATCAATGCTGACTTCTTGACGTTTGGCTGCGGCTTCTTTACTGGGGAGTATGGCAAGCAGTCCAATAGCAAACAAAGCAGCGGCTCCGGCCGTAATAAGATGTGGCTTGGGGAGCTTTTTGGCAGTTAGTCGCTGCCAAAATGAGGGGCCTTTGGGGTCGCGCATGTAGTTAGCTTGGGACATAGCAGCTGTATGGGTACCGTAAGTAGTGCACTTAATAGTGCAATATATAATAGAAAGGGTCTCAATCCCACTGGATGTAGCTTATTTCAAGCAGGGCAATACTTGTTTTTGTAACGGGATAAGGTATCGTTTGCGTCCTTTCAGTCGGCAGAAATACGAGATAAAAGCATGTCCACAAGCGGTACAGAGTTGATAGCTGATTTACAGGCCCGGGGCCTGATTGCCCAGATGACTGGTGACGGTGAGCTGGCTGAGCACCTGTCGAGTGGTTGTCGTACTCTTTATTGTGGCTTTGATCCCACTGCAGATAGTTTGCATATTGGCAGCTTGGTGCCGTTATTGGCTTTGCGGCGTATTCAGCAAGCAGGCCATAAGCCCATTGCTTTGGTGGGTGGCGCTACAGGTTTAATTGGTGACCCCAGCTTCAAGGCTCAAGAGCGAAAACTTAACACTGCCGAGGTGGTGACTAGTTGGGTCGAGCGTATTCGAACACAGGTTTCGCAGTTTATTGATTTCGATGCCGGAGAGAACTCGGCAGAGGTGGTTAATAATCTGGATTGGATCGGTAAAATAGACCTGTTGAGCTTTTTGCGAGATGTAGGGAAACATTTCTCCGTCAACAATATGGTGAATAAGGAATCGGTTAAGCAGCGACTTGATCGAGAGGGCGCTGGTATTTCTTATACTGAGTTCACTTATATGTTGCTGCAGTCTTATGATTTTGCAGAGCTCAATCGTTTACATGGCTGCACACTACAAATAGGTGGCTCAGATCAGTGGGGTAATATAACGGGCGGCATAGACCTCACTCGTCGCCTAAATGGTAATCAGGTCTTTGGTATGACCTTGCCGTTGGTGACCAAGTCAGATGGCGCCAAGTTTGGTAAAACAGAAACAGGCACCATATGGCTTGATCCAGCCAAGACTTCACCCTACGCCTTCTACCAATTCTGGTTAAATACAGCCGATGCAGATGCTTACAAGTTTCTCCGCTATTTCACTTTCCTTCCCATTGCGGACATAGAGGCGATTGAGCGAGCTGATGCAGAGGTGCAGGGTAGAAAGTCTGCTCAGGGCATTTTGGCAAGGGAGGTAACAGAACTTGTGCATGGCAGGGAGGGGCTAGAAGCCGCCGAACGAATTACTGAGGCGCTATTCTCGGGTGGCTTGGAGGCATTGACAGAAGGTGATCTTGAACAGCTCAAGCAGGATGGTATGCCCGCCAGCGACCTCAGTATGGCAGGGCTTGCTGGGCAGATGCTCACAGGCCTGTTTACTGATAGTGGCCTAGTGAAGGCGGGGAGAGAGGCAAAAGATGCACTGGGTAGAAATGCAGTGTTCATTAATGGCGCGACAAAAGGTGCCGACGATAATATGAAAGCGGCAGAGTGTTTTACACCAGAGCGAGCACTCTATGGCCGCTTCTTTATGGTGAAGCTTGGTAAGAAAAAGCATCATTTGTTTGAGCTAGTCTGACGGCATTGTCAGAGGAGAAAAAGCCCGGCTTGTAAGTCGGGCTTTTTATTGGTCGAAAATCCATCAAGTTGAATGCTAAGCAGGCAGATTTACACCAGTGAAAATAAAAATGAAGAAAGGCGTTGACGGGGTGAGATTAGTCGATAGAATGCGCGCCTCGTTTCGGGGATAGTTGCTCGTTTCGAGGCCCGTCAAAGGCACTGTAAAAAAGAAAACATATTTTTACAGAAATCCATTGACAGCAGGGCTTAAGACGCTAGAATGCGCGTCCGCTTCAAGGTACACCGGAAGCGAAAAGTCAGCCACGGCAAGAGCTGAAATTTTTATTAAAAAATATCACATTGCTAGGTTGACATTAGTACGGCATTCATTAGAATGCGCATCCCGCTTCAGGGTAGTTTGGAAGCGGGGAGTTAACACCAGTAAGTGTTGAGATTTTTAAGTTAAAAATATCACCTTACGCTGTTGACATTAAGGCAGCATTCAGTAGAATGCGCAGCCCGCTCCTAGAGAGCACCGTTCTTTAACAATTGATCAGATAATGCGTGTGGGTGCTTGCTGAGACGATTCAAGTGACAACGAATCATCAAACGCAAGTATCTCACCAAAAGAAGTAATTTGGTAAGCAAAAAGTGTTTGAGCTAAGTTTTTGAGTGGTACCACAAGTTATTGTGAAACTGCTCTCTCTTGTTGGATCTCTTTGAGAAAAGACAGAGGTTAAAGATTAAACTGAAGAGTTTGATCATGGCTCAGATTGAACGCTGGCGGCAGGCCTAACACATGCAAGTCGAGCGAGAAAGCACTTCGGTGCGAGTACAGCGGCGGACGGGTGAGTAACGCGTAGGAATCTACCTAGTAGTGGGGGACAACATGTGGAAACGCATGCTAATACCGCATACGCCCTAAGGGGGAAAGCAGGGGATCTTCGGACCTTGCGCTATTGGATGAGCCTGCGTCAGATTAGCTAGTTGG
>JAGPWA010000118.1 GCA_018066715.1 Porticoccus sp.
ATAATTTTTGGTCAGAACAAGCAGAAAAATTTATCGACTGGGAGCAGCCCTGGAGTAACGTTAGTAGCTACGATTTTAGTACGGGCGAAGCCAGTTGGTTCACTAGTGGCAAGCTGAATGTCACCGTGAATTGTATCGACCGCCATCTTGCGACACGCGGTGAGCAAACAGCCATTATCTGGGAGGGCGACGACCCTTCTGTCAGCAGCAACATTACCTATAACCAATTGAGCCAGCAGGTGAATAAGCTGGCCAATGTATTGAAGGCCCGTGGTATCAAAAAAGGCGATAGAGTTTGTATCTATATGCCGATGATTCCCGAGGCCGCGTATGCCATGTTGGCCTGCGCACGCCTTGGAGCAGTTCACTCCGTGGTGTTTGGTGGTTTTTCTCCTGAGGCATTAAAAGACCGTATTCTCGATTCTGACTGTCAGGCTTTGATCACCGCTGATGAAGGCCTGAGAGGCAGTAAGATCATCCCCCTTAAGGCCAATACAGATGAGGCACTGAAGCACTGTCCCAATGTTCACACTTGCCTCGTGGTAAAACATACGGGCGGAAAAATTAACTGGCAGAAAGACCGTGATATTTGGTATCGCGAGACGGTAGATGAAGCCAGTGATTACTGTGAACCAGAAATAATGGATGCGGAAGATCCGTTGTTTATTCTCTACACCTCAGGATCTACGGGTATGCCAAAGGGTGTGTTGCATACCACCGCGGGCTACCTGCTACAGACAGCCATGACTCACAAGTACGTATTTGATTACAAAGAGGGGGATGTCTACTGGTGTACCGCTGATGTGGGTTGGGTAACCGGTCATAGCTATATTGTGTATGGCCCGCTCTGTAATGGTGCTATTACTCTAATGTTCGAAGGTGTGCCTACCTATCCCGATGCTTCTCGTTTTTGGCAGGTTATCGACAAGCACAAGGTCAATATATTCTATACCGCACCCACTGCCATTCGTGCATTGATGGGCGCCGGTGATGATTTTGTGACAAAAACCAGCCGCAGCTCGCTACGCTTGCTGGGTACGGTAGGTGAGCCTATTAACCCCGAAGCATGGGAGTGGTATTACCGAGTCGTCGGTGATTCCAAGTGCCCCATCGTCGACACTTGGTGGCAAACGGAGACAGGTGCTCATATGTTGACACCATTACCTGGTGCCACTGACATGAAGCCGGGTTGTGCCACCGTACCGTTTTTTGGTGTAGAACCAGTACTACTCGACGGTGATGGCAATATTATAGAGGGACCAGGAGAGGGCAACCTGGCGATTAAATCTTCATGGCCATCCCAAATTCGCGGTGTGTATGGTGATCCAGCTCGCTTCAAAGAAACTTATTTCTCAGCATTTCCGGGATACTACTTTACCGGTGATGGTGCCCGTCGCGATGAAGATGGCCATTACTGGATTACCGGCCGTGTTGATGACGTACTAAACATCTCTGGTCATCGTATGGGTACCGCTGAATTGGAAAGTGCTTTGGTACTTCACCCGAATGTAGCTGAAGCTGCTGTGGTGGGATATCCACATGATATTAAAGGGCAGGGCATCTACGCTTATGTGACGTTGATGACGGGTGTCGAGCCCTCAGATGAGCTGCGCAAGGCATTGGTTGACCTCTGTGCGAAAGAGATTGGCCATATCGCAAAACCGGATTTGATTCATTGGGCACCAGGGGTCCCTAAAACCCGTTCAGGTAAAATCATGCGACGTATTTTGCGTAAGATAGCCGCCAACGAGTTAGATAACCTTGGTGATACATCGACACTGGCTGACCCCTCTGTAGTCGATCAGCTCATTGAAACTCGGTTAAATCGATAATGCCCGATGAGCCTAGTATGATTGGCCGGTATGTTTCATCGTAAATTTACCGACCTGAAAAAGCCCGCTTAGCGGGCTTTTTTTTATGCGGCCAACTTTATGCGGTCAAGAGTTCAGTGATATTAAAAGCGTTCTTACCTTATGTGTTTTTCTTTACCAGGCAGTATCAGATCGTTACGGGGCGAGTGAGTCAAAGCTATATAGAGACACTACTGATCAAAGAATCACTTACAGTAAATTATTTAATGTAATACATTATAAATATCTTATAAGTATATGATTTATATTGTACCTATAGTGATTTTTGTAAGTATGATTGTTCACTGTTGGTCTTTTTATCCGTAGGTATTAGACTAGTGCTAGACCACTCTGGAGCTTGTTATGTCGACCGATTCTCAATGTGCCAAACTGGATATCAAGGCAGCTCCTCCCGTTGCAGATACAGTATTCATCCAATGCTCGCCAGGTAGCGAAAAGACCAGTATTTACTATGGTTGCTCAGAATCACCCTTTGGCAAATTGTGGATGGCCTGGACGGATGAATGCATTATCCACTTGGTGTTTGAGGAAGAGGAAGGTGGTGACCCAACTCAAGGCTGGGGTATCGATAACCCAGCTGTTGAGTGTCATCGAGGCGATGCCAGTGCCGAAGAGATTACCAGAGAACTATTCCAGAGAGAGTGTAAAAAACCGCTGGCTTTACAGCCCACAGGAACAAGCTTTCAGTGTGAAGTCTGGCAGGCTCTTTTAAAGATTCCCAGTGGCACTGTCACTACCTACAGTGATATAGCTCATGCCATCGGCAGGCCCAAATCTGTTCGGGCGGTCGCTAATGCGGTGGGGGCCAACCCCATTGCTTGGCTAATTCCCTGCCACCGAGTGATTCGTCGAGACGGTTCTTTAGGTGGCTATCGTTGGGGAATATCGCGTAAGCAAGAGATGCTGGATTGGGAAAACATTTGAAGTGAAGATAAAGAGGGCGTAACAACGATTTATCAATGGTTGGCCGATGCGGTGGTTATTTTCCACCTGTTAGTGATTATCTATGGCCTGCTGGGTGGCTTGTTCGTTCTCTGGCGGCACTGGACGATTGTTCTTCATTTACCATTGGCCATCTGGGTGTCAGTGATTGAATTCACCCATTGGATTTGCCCTCTGACGCCGCTGGAAAAATGGCTGCGTGAGTCCGGCGGGGCAGAAGTCTATTCAATGGGCTTTGTTGAGCACTACTTGATACCGATAATTTACCCGCCAGGGTTAACGCCTGAGATACAGATTGTTCTGGGTTTGGGGGCTATCGGTGTAAATTTGTTGGTGTATGGTTATGTTTTCTTCCGCTGGCACAGTTCTGGTAGTCAATAATAAGTACAAGGTGCCGTCCCTTGAATCAGGATCTAAAGACCTCTGATCCAAGTAAAAGTGGTATTAAGTGTTTGATTTTAAAAGGTGTTGATTTATGATCAGTGGAATTGGAAAATAAAAACAGGAATTAGGCTTTTTATGCCAAAAAATAAAGCCCCTGATTCGCCTAACCTGTTGTAAACACTTAATAATGTCCATTACTGGGTGTTTTTCTCTTGGATTAAGAGACAAAGTGATATAAAGTCTTAGGCTTTTGAACAATCGGCTATGTGTATTTGTCGAAACTTATCACATTATATTCGAACCGGTGAATTCGGATATATTTTTTATAACTCACCAACAATGCGAGTAAAGAAAATGAGTAAAGGTACAGTTAAGTGGTTCAATGCAGATAAAGGTTTCGGCTTTATTACACCAGAAGATGGCAGTAAAGATCTTTTTGTTCACCACTCAGAAATCCAAGCTGGAGGTGGTTACGCAACACTCAGTGATGGGCAAGCAGTAGAGTTTGAAGTTGGACAAGGTCAAAAAGGCCCTTGTGCAAATAAAGTTGTACCTGCATAAAGTGTAAAACATAACAAAGCAAGTCAAAGCGATCGCTAA
Source organism: Porticoccus sp. (assembly GCA_018066715.1). GTDB lineage: Bacteria > Pseudomonadota > Gammaproteobacteria > Pseudomonadales > Porticoccaceae > Porticoccus. The sequence goes on from JAGPWA010000118.1 coordinate 3,798, forward strand.
GGCGGCGCTTGCTTGCGGCGTTATGCGCCTTAAAGACATGAACAAAATAATAACTATCATTCTGCTACTCCCCCCCCCCCCCCCGCACTTTTGTAAGACACCTAGGTCAATCGGCTCATAAGATTACTGAATTATCTTAATTTAGCTCATGCATGAAAAACCATTACATCAGGGCCCGCAACGGATACAATTTTTACATCTTTACAAAATAGGTGCCCGTACAAATAGGTCCGCATAACCAGTTGCAGCACTATTATGCCTATTTATGCGCAGACGTATGATCTAGTCATCAATAACGGTCAGGTTAGGCCGAAAAGGATCAGCTAGTGAAAATAGAGTTTTGGTTTGACTTTGCCAGTACATATTCTTACCCAACTGCCATGCGCATTGAATCTTTGGCTGCAAGCCAAAATTTAGAAATTGTATGGCGTCCTTTTATGTTGGGTGCGATTTTTAATAGGCAAGGCTGGAACGATTCACCTTTTAATATTTACTCAGTTAAAGGTGAATACATGTGGAGGGATTTGAATAGAGTGTGTGACGATCTACAAATACCGTTCTTTCGCCCAAAAATATTTCCACAAAATGGACTGCTTCCATCGCGCGTTGCAACAACATTTTCTGAGGCTCCTTGGGTATCAAGCTTTATAAGGTCGGTTTATTCTGCAAACTTTGAACATAATCAAGACATTTCATCACCAGAAGTGATCGAAAGTTGCCTTAATTGTTCTGGAGAGGATGTTGCTTCGATTATAAAAAAAGCTAATACGGAGGAATCAAAAGATAGGTTACGGAAACAAACAGAAGATGCCGGGAAAAAAGGTATTTTTGGTGCCCCGTCTTTTTGTGTAGGCAAAGAGCTGTTTTGGGGTAATGATCGTTTAGAAAGAGCAATTCAATGGGCCGCAGATAAAAAAGCCCAATCAATAAAGCCTTATAGCCGAGATTAAGTCCAACTGAGTCATGTTAAGGTTGTCACCATGGTCTTATGCTATGACTACCGGCCTATTATCAGCGCTGTTTCCCTAACCACTCATTAATCAGTAAAATCGCCTTTTTTATCATCACTACGGAGCATTAGCCCCATGGGCAGAGCCTATCAGAACCGCAAAGAATCAATGGCAAAAACCTCTGATATGAAGGCCAAGGTTTATAGCCGCTATGGCCGTGAAATCTATGTCTGCGCTAAGTCAGGAGGAGTCGACCCCTCTGGAAATTTAGCCCTGCGTAGCTTGATAGAGCGAGCCAAAAAGGACCAAGTGCCGGGTCATGTGATTGATAAAGCCATTGATAAAGCGAAAGGGGGCGGGGGTGAAGATTACTCTCCCGCACGTTATGAAGGCTATGGCCCAGGCGGAAGTATGGCCATTATTGATTGCCTAACCGATA
>JAGPWA010000128.1 GCA_018066715.1 Porticoccus sp.
AGGCGTTGTGGCGACAGTGTTGGCGGATACACCCATCACTGAACCTGACACCCTTGAGGCTGTCCAAGCGATCGATCAATTGGCTCGTCAGTGTGCTATAGCGGCCATCCAGCGGGCTCAGCAGGAAATTTAATGGAATTATTGCAGACAATTTTTTATACCTTGATCGCTTTGGGCATCCTCGTGACATTTCATGAGTTTGGACACTTCTGGGTAGCCCGACGTTGCGGTATCAAAGTACTTCGTTTTTCGGTGGGATTTGGTACACCGCTGCTTCGTTGGCGAGACAAGTTGGGTACTGAGTTTGTTGTCTCAGTGTTGCCACTGGGCGGCTACGTAAAAATGGTCGATGAGCGTGAAGGTGATGTCGAAGAAAAAGACTTGCCGTACGCCTTTAATCGAAAGTCGGTTTGGCAGCGCATGGCTGTTGTGGCAGCAGGTCCTTTGGCAAATTTTCTGTTGGCAATTCTTCTTTATTGGATTGTCTATTCCCTGGGAGTGACTGGGGTAGCGCCTGTGATTGGGTCCTTGGAACCAAGCTCAGTGGCTGAACAGGCAGGGCTCCAGCCTGGTCAGGAAATTGTTGCTCTGGATGGAGAGCCGACACCTACGTGGCAGGCACTGAGTGGCCAACTGATTCGACGTATCGGCGAAACTGGTCCGATTTATTTCAGTGCCAAGATACCTGGTGACTCAGCGCAATATGAGTATCAAGGGCAACTGCAGGACTGGCTAGTGGATGCTGATGAGCCAGAGCCAATCCGTGGTATTGGGCTGGTGCCTTATTCTCCAAAGCTCCTCCCTATTGCTGATACGGTAGTTGCTGGTGACCCTGCAGAGAGTGCAGGCCTGATGGCTGGTGATAGAGTGCTGTCAGCTGACAATATCCCTATGAATGATTGGTCCACTTGGGTTAGTCATGTTCGATCCAGGCCTGGCCAGACCATTGAGGTTGAAGTTTTGCGAGGGGGTGGAACATTTTCTACGGCGATTGTTCCCAAGCGCACGGTGACAGACGATGGTGTAGCGATTGGTCAAGTGGGTATGAGTGTGCAAGTCCCAGAATGGCCGGAGGATATGATTCGTAAGACGGAGTATGGGCCTCTTGAGGCGGCCACTCAAGCGTTTAAGCAGACCTGGGATACCACCGTATTGATTCTGGATTCAGTTAAAAAGATGATGGTTGGACTCATTTCCGCAAAACACTTGAGTGGACCCATTACCATTGCTAAAGTGGCGGGCGCCGCCGCTCAGTATGGCTTGACGGCCTATCTGGGTTTCCTGGCCTTTCTGAGTGTCAGTCTGGGAGTTTTAAATTTGCTGCCTATCCCTGTACTGGATGGCGGCCATTTGATGTATTACATCATTGAGATAGTGAAAGGTAAGCCTGTGTCCGAAAAAATCCAAATGATGGGGTTCCGGATGGGGATGTTTTTGGTCATTGGGTTGATGTTGTTTGCTTTATACAATGACTTGATGCGGCTTTAGCTAAGATAATAAACAATAATTAAGAGAAAACCGGTCTCCAATGAAACACTTTTATCTGTTGTTGTGTCTGATATTGCTTTCTACTGTTGTTCGAGCGGAAGTGTTTCAGGTTGAAGATATCAGGATCGACGGCCTACAACGGGTGTCATCTGGTACGGTGTTTGCCTCAATGCCGCTGAGTGTCGGTGACCTTATTGATGGGGATACGGTGCGCCGCACGACGCGAGCGCTCTTTCGTACCGGTTATTTTGATGATATCCGCATATCCCGTGATGGCGGTGTGCTTATTGTCACGGTAAAGGAGCGGCCAGCAATCGCGGAAATTATTATTCAAGGTAATTCAGCACTGCCAACAGAAGAGCTACTGAAGTCTCTTCGTGAGAATGGTTTGGCCGAAGGGCAAATTTTTCGTCAGGCAGTTTTGGATGGTATCTCACAGGAGTTGGAGCGACAGTATGTGGGACAAGGCCGCTATGGTGCGGCAATTGAGTCCGACGTAGAAGAGCTTCCCCGCAACCGAGTGGCTGTCAATATCAATGTGGATGAGGGCGATGTCGCTGCGATCAAGCATATCAATCTCGTTGGCGTCCATGATTTTGATGAAGAGACACTGGTTGCAAACCTCGAGTTAAAGACCACGGGGTTATTGTCTCCCTTTATGAATGACGATAAATATTCCCAAGAAAAGCTATCTGGTGACTTGGAGCGCTTGGAGTCATATTATCTGGATAGAGGCTATCTCAAATTTTCGATTGATTCGACTCAGGTAGCTATTAGCCCAGACCGTGAGGATGTGTTCGTTACCATTAATGTCACAGAAGGTGACGTGTACACCGTTGATCAAGTTGAGTTGTCGGGCGATCTTGTGGTCTCGGAAGATGAAATAAGAAGCCTTCTTGTCCTGAAAGAAGGGCAAACATTCTCACAAATACGGATGGTGCAAACCACGGAGTGGATTACTGCGCGATTAGGGGACGAGGGTTATACCTTTGCTGAAGTGAAAGGTGTGCCTGAGGTCGATGAAGAGAATAAGACTGCCAAGGTGACGTTGTTTATCGATCCCGGTAGGCGTGCTTACGTACGGCGTATTGAGTTTCGCGGTAACACCAAGACAATGGATGAGGTTTTGCGCCGTGAGATGCGGCAGATGGAGGGTGCTTCTGCCTCAACGTCAAAAATGGATCTTTCAAAAGTTCGCTTGCAGCGCACTGGTTACTTTAAGGAGGTTCAAGCTCAAACTCAGCAAGTGCCTGGAACCAATGACCAGGTAGATGTGTTCTATACAGTGGAAGAGCAGCCCTCAGGCAGTATTGGTGCGAGTCTGGGGTTCGCCCAGACCTACGGCATTGTCTTTGGTGCGAGCATACAAGAAAACAATTTCCTCGGTACGGGTAAAAGTGTTGGCATTTCACTCAACCGAAGTGGCTTCATTACCAATCTCTCATTAAATTATTCGGACCCTTATTACACGCGTGATGGTATTAACGCCGGGTTTAGCCTGTTTGCCCGTGAAACAGATTTTGAGGAAGGGAATATATCCAGTTACTCAACCGACGCTTATGGTACGCGGGTCAATTTCTCCTACCCGCTCGATGAAGTACAGAGTATTGGTTTTGGGCTTGGTTATGAGAACCTGACCCTTAAGGAAGGGAGTTATGCCTCACAGGAAATATCCGAGTTTATTGATGAAAATGGTGACGTCTTTGATCTCTTCACCAGCCACTTTTCTTGGGGTAAATCTACCGTCAACAGAGGACAGATGGCCACACGGGGGGCATCACAGCAAGTTGGGCTGGAATTATCGTTTCCTACCAGTGATATGGAGTATTATAAACTCACCTATGCGGGCCAATATTTTCACCCGCTCACCGATAGTCTGACCATGCGTTTACGAACGGACCTAGGTTATGGCGACAGTTATGGTGATACCACTCGGCTACCATTTTTCAAAAACTACTATGCAGGTGGTTTTGGCTCTGTCCGCGGTTTCGAAAAGAACACATTGGGCCCAAGAGATACCCCGGCTCCGGGAGCCGATCCAGACCCTGATCCTTTTGGCGGTAACGTTTTGGTGGAAGGCAGTGCTGAAGTAATCTTCCCGCTACCCTTTATTAAGGATCAGCGCAGTATCCAAATGTCGGTTTTTATGGATTTTGGTAATGTCTTTGATACTGATTGCAGAGATAAAGATGAGGACAGGTGTCAAGAGCCAAGTGCTGGAGATCTTCGCTATTCAGTGGGCATTGGTGGCACTTGGAACAGTACTTTTGGGCCACTGACATTTAGTTTAGCAAAACCACTGAATGCCGGAGAATTTGATGAGGAAGAGGTGTTCCAGTTTTCGATGGGCCAAACCTTTTAAAACAGTTAATCTACAACAGTTAATTTAATCAATGGAGAGTTAGTGTGCGTATAGTAAAGACATTATTGTTTACCTTGGTAACCATGTTTTCCGTAACGTTTGCCATAACAGCGACTGCGGAAGAGGGAAAAATTGGTGTGGTGGATTTTGGTAAGGCTATTTTTAATACTGATGTTGCCAAGGCAAGGTTAAAACAGATGCAGACCGCATCAGACTATGCATCGTTGCAAGCTAAATACGAAAGTACTGTGGCAGATATGCAGGCGTTGAAAAAAGACGTGGATACGAACGGCTTGACTTGGTCAAGCGAGAAGAAGAGTGAAGTACAAAAACAGATGGAATTTCTCCGTGCTGACCTTGAGCTGACGACCAGAAAAGTTCAGGCAGACCAAAAGGCTCTCCAAGGTAGTGTCGTGCAGGAATTACGCCCCAAAGCGGGAGAGGCATTACAGGAGCTGATTAAAGAAGAAGGCATCGTATTACTGATTAATGCCGAGGCGGTAGTTACTGTTGCTCCTGAGCTTGATCTGACAGCCAAGTTGACTGACCGTCTGAACAAGAAAACCAAGTAGGGTTTCAGTGAGGTTCCCAAGTAACTCCTTTAGGGCCGATTGATAGATGAGTCATAGTCGTTCGCTGGGTGATATAGCTTCCCACATAGGTGCTGAGTTGCAAGGAGATGCCGACTGCCAGATCTCCGGCCTTAATACACTGCGCGAGGCAGGCCCAAGCGAATTAACATTCTTGGCTAATCAAACTTACCGTCAATACTTGGGTGAGACAGTTGCTGGTGCCGTGATACTAGATGTAGATTCCGCTACTGAATACACCGGTAACCGGTTAGTGATGGAAAACCCTTATTTGGGTTACGCATTAGCTTCTGCCCTGTTTGACTGTAGTCCTGTTCCTGTATCCGGTGTTCACCCCAGTGCGGTAGTGGCAGCTTCAACACAAATAGGTGGTGGCACATCTATAGGGCCCAATGCAGTGCTAGGTGAAGACGTTGTGATCGGTGCTAATAGTCGGATTGGTGCTGGTGTGAGCATTAGTGATGGTTCGGTGATTGGCGATAACTGTCGAATTTATGCCAATGTCAGTATTTATCATGGTGTCACTATTGGCAGTCAGGTGACGATTCATAGTGGAACCATCATCGGTGCTGATGGTTTTGGCTTTGCTCACGCTCAGGGTCGATGGGTGAAGATTTACCAATTGGGTGGCGTTGTGATTGGTGATCGGGTTGAAATAGGAGCCTGTACCACCATTGATCGTGGTGCCCTAGAAGATACTGTTATTGAGGATGGCGTTATTCTCGATAATCATGTTCAGATTGCCCATAATGTCCGAATCGGTGAAAATACGGCTATGGCCGGTTGTTCGGGTATATCTGGTAGTACCGTCATAGGAAAAAATTGTATTCTTGCTGGCCAATCTGGCGTTGTAGGCCACGTGACGCTCTGTGATGGTGTTCACCTCACGGGTGGTACCATTGTGACTAAATCGTTGACTGAGCCAGGCTCTTATTCTTCAGGGACAGCATTTAGTAAGTCGGATGACTGGCGAAAAAATGCCGTTCGCTTTAATCATTTAGATGACCTGGCCCGTAGAGTCAGGCAACTTGAAAAAAAACTATAACAGCTAGCATTTTTAAAGCTTTGCTACACCTTGGGACAATCTGATGGATATTACTGAGATAAAAAAACGGTTACCCCAACGTTACCCTTTTTTATTCGTGGACCGCGTACTTGAGGTGGAGCTGGGAGAACGTATCCTTGCCTATAAAAACATCACCTGTAATGAAGAGGTTTTTAATGGGCACTTTCCCAATGCCCCTATTTTCCCCGGTGTTCTGATTATCGAGGCCATGGCACAAGCCGCAGGTATTCTTGGGTTTCTTACTGCTGACAAAGAGGTCGATGATAATGTTCTTTATCTGTTTGCCGGCGTAGATGGTGTTCGTTTTAAACGCCAGGTTGTTCCCGGTGACAGGCTTACACTGGAAGCAAAAATTGATTCTGTGAAACGTACTATCTGGCGTTTTAAGTGTCGCGCCTCTGTGGATGGTGAGCTGGCATGTGAAGCCACTATTCTTTGTGCGCTTAAGGCGGACTGATTACGATGTCTCTAATTGACCCGCGAGCAATTATTGATCCCTCCGCAGTCTTGGCTGAGGGTGTAGAGATTGGCCCCTGGACGATGATTGGGCCCAATGTAACGATTGGTGAAGGCACTGTTATCAGTTCCCATGTGGTGGTCAAAGGGCCAACCACCATTGGTAAAAATAATCGAATTTTTCAGTTTTCTACCGTTGGTGAAGATACGCCTGATCTTAAATACAATGGTGAGCCAACTCGTCTTGAGATTGGTGATAACAACATCATCCGTGAAGGCGTTACTATCCATCGAGGTACCGTTCAGGATCTAGGGCTCACCTCAATTGGCAATAACAATCTCATGATGGCCTATGTGCATATTGGCCATGATTGTACAGTGGGTGACAATTGCATTTTGGTCAACAATGCTTCACTGGCAGGCCATGTGAGTTTAGGTGATTGGTCAATCTTGTCCGGTTATGTCTTGGTTCATCAATTTGTTTCAATTGGTGCTCATACTATGATTGGTCCTGCTGCTTTTCTGCCTCAAGATGTTCCTGCCTATGTCATGGCTTTTGGTTCGCCTGCCGAACCTCGTACGATTAATTCTGAAGGCCTGAAGCGGCGAGGTTTTGATAAAAAGGCCATTGCTGCAATAAAGCTGGGGTATAAAATTTTGTATCGTCAGGGCCTCTCACTTGATGAAGCTTTACTTAAACTGGATGAGCTGGCATCAGAACATCCTGATGTGCTTCCTCTCGTCGATTCAGTTCGGGCTTCTTCCCGCGGCATCATTCGCTGATTTATGTCTCAACAGCTTAGAATAGGTTTGGTTGCCGGAGAAGCCTCTGGTGATCAGCTTGGTGCTGGGCTGATCCATGCATTGAAGTCACGTTATCCCGATGCCATTTTTGTGGGGATGGGTGGCAGTAAAATGCTGTCAGAAGGCTTTGAGTCACTATTCCCCATTGATCGTCTCTCGGTAATGGGGTTTGTTGAGCCTCTAAAACGCCTGCCTGAACTCTTGCGAATTCGAAAGACGCTGTTCAATTACTTCTGTGATAATAAGTTTGACTTGGTGGTCGGTATCGATTCTCCAGATTTTAATCTGGGTTTGGAGCTAAAACTTCGTAAAAAAGGGATCAAAACAGCTCACTATGTGAGTCCATCTGTCTGGGCATGGCGCCAAGGGCGAATTAAGAAAATTGCTCGTGCAGTAGATTTAATGCTGACCTTACTTCCCTTCGAAGAAGCGTTCTATCAACAACATGGGGTTCCCGTCGCCTGTGTAGGACACCCACTGGCAGAAACTATACCGATGCAAACCGACACATCGGCAGCCCGACAACAATTGAGCCTCCCCACTGATGGTTTAGTCTTAACTGTCATGCCGGGCAGCCGTGCTTCAGAAGTTGAAATGTTGGGTCGGTTGTTCCTAGACGCTAGTCAACATTGTCAGGCCCAACTATCGGGGTTGCAGCTGGTGATTCCTACCGCTAGCCCGGAGCGCCGGGAGCAGTTGGAGGCTATCCTGCGAGATTATCCAGACCTTCCCGTTACCCTTCTGGATGGACAGTCTCTCACCGCGATGGCTGCGGCTAATGTGGTGTTGCTGTCGTCAGGTACTTCAGCGCTAGAGGCAATGTTGTTGAAGAAGCCTATGGTGGTGAGCTACCGGATGGGTAAATATACCTTTGCTCTTGTGTCAAGAATGGCCAAAGTCTCCTTTGTTTCGTTACCCAACCTGCTCGCTGGTGAGGCACTGGTGCCGGAACTGTTACAAGATGCCGCTACAGTAGAGAATCTCAGTGAAGCGGTACTAACGTTATTTTTAAACCCAGAGCGGGTGACAGCGCTAGAGCAGCGCTTTACCACACTTCATGAATCCCTTCGTCACGGTGGGAATGAGGCTGCTGCAGACGCATTGGCTCAGTTGATCGAGGCTGGGTGATGGCAGAAAATTTTGCGTTAAATTATCAAGGCGACTTATTGGCCGGTGTGGATGAAGTAGGGCGCGGCCCTCTTGCGGGTGATGTGGTGACAGCTGCGGTTATTCTTGACCCTAACAAACCCATTACGGGGCTCGCCGATTCAAAAAAATTGACGGAACGACGTCGTCAACAACTTGCTATAGAAATCCGTGAAAAAGCCCTTTTCTGGCATATAGCCCGAGCCTCCATTGCTGAAATTGATCAATACAATATCCTCCAGGCCACGATGATGGCGATGGTGCGAGCCGTTGATGGGTTAGAACTTAGACCTGAATATGTGGCTGTAGATGGCAATCGTATGCCCGATTGGAATTATTCTGGTGAGACAGTCGTCAAAGGTGATGACAAAGTGCCTGCGATTAGTGCTGCATCGATTATTGCCAAGGTGTGTCGAGATAATGAAATGTGCATGTTTGATCAGCAATATCCCGGTTACGGATTCGCGGCACATAAAGGCTATGGTACCAAGCAGCATATACAGGCAATTAAACAACTTGGGCCAAGCCCCATTCACCGCCATTCCTTCGATCCAGTGAGAAGTATGTTAGCGAATAAATCGCTGATAATGACATGAGTGAAATTGAAATTGTTCTATCAGTGATGTCCTTGTAGTGACGGTTTACCGTTAATAAATACCACCTTAACTATTTCATTTACCTGATTGTCTGGAACGACCAGAAACCATGCAGTAGGATGGTGAGTGCTGTGTTACTTCAGAACAAACTGATGTCTTATGCGTAGTTAATCAGTCAGTTTCTGGGCCACCAAGTCTGCTTGAAGATATATTCATTTAACGATAACCCACTGAAATAAAGGAATAATACCCTGCTCATGGAAGCACCCTTCGTTCATCTCCGCTTGCACAGTGAATATTCAATGGTGGATGGCATCGTGCGGATCAAGCCATTGGTTCAGCGGGTCGCTAAAATGGGTATGCCTGCCGTTGCATTAACCGACGTTACCAACTTTTTTGGTTTGGTTAAATTTTATAAGGCAGCTCAGAGTGCGGGTGTAAAGCCTATTTGTGGCGCTGACCTTCAAGTGTTGAACCCCATTGAAGATGGGGCTCCTAGCTGGGTGACACTTCTGGTTTTGAATCAACAGGGTTACAGCAATCTCACTAAATTGATTTCTCGTGCCTATCAGGAAGGCCAAGTACAGGGAAAACCCTTTGTTCAACGGCAGTGGATAAGTGAAGCCTCTGACGGCTTAATACTTCTTTCTGGACGTCAGAGTGATGTGGGACAGGCGTTACTCTCCAATAAACCAGATCAGGCTAATGAGCTTTTTCAGGGTTGGTTGAGAGATTTCCCTGATAGAACTTATTTTGAGCTGACAAGAACAGGGCGTGCGGAGGAAGAAGACTTTATTCATGCCGCCGTTGCATTGGCAGCTGAAAGCAATTGTCCTGTGGTGGCTACGAACGATGTAAGGTTTCTTGAGGCTAAGCAATTTGAAGCCCATGAGGCCAGAGTCTGTATTACGGAGGGGCGGGTTCTGGGCGACCCGCGCCGTGAGCATCGATACAGTGATGAGCAATACTTACGTTCACCCGAGGAGATGATTGAGTTATTCAGTGATATTCCGGAGGCCCTTGAGAACAGTCTCGAAATTGCCCGTCGCTGCACCTTAAATCTCAAACTCGGTGAACACTTTCTACCTGAATACCCTGTTCCGGAGGGTATGACCACCGATAGTTTTTTTGAGAAGCTTTCTTTCGAGGGCTTGGAAAACCGGCTGGATAAAATTCTTAATAAATCAGCCGAAGATTATCAGGCTCGACAACAGACGTACTTGGATCGTTTGCGCTTTGAACTGGATATTATTATCCAAATGGGATTTCCCGGTTACTTTTTAATCGTGATGGACTTTATTCGGTGGGCCAAAGAGAACGGTATCCCTGTGGGGCCAGGCCGTGGTTCAGGTGCTGGTTCAGTAGTGGCCTACTCGCTTGGTATTACTGATCTTGATCCGTTGGAATATGATCTGCTGTTTGAGCGATTTCTAAATCCTGAGCGGGTTTCTATGCCCGATTTTGATATTGATTTCTGTATGGATAACAGGGATCGCGTCATTGCCTATGTGGCCGATCAATATGGACGTGATGCGGTATCTCAAATTATTACTTTTGGCACGATGGCAGCTAAGGCTGTGGTTCGTGATGTCGCGCGGGTTCAGGGGAAACCTTATGGACTGGCCGATAAATTATCAAAAATGATCCCCCCTGATATCGGTATGACCCTTGAAAAGGCATTAGAGCAGGAGGAGATATTAAAAGAATTTTTAGACAATGATGAAGAGGCCCAGGAAATCTGGGAAATGGCCCTACAGCTTGAAGGTATTACCCGTAATGTAGGGAAACATGCCGGTGGTGTTGTCATTGCCCCGACTATATTGACCGACTTTTCACCCCTGTATTGTGACGAGATGGGCGAGGGGCTGGTCACCCAGTTTGATAAGGATGATGTCGAGTCAGCGGGACTGGTCAAGTTTGACTTCCTTGGCTTGCGTACACTCACCATCATTGACTGGGCGGTGAAGATGGTGAATGAACGGCGCAAGGGCGTGGGCGAGGATGCCCTGGTGATTGAGAACATTCCACTAGATGACCCCGCGACCTATGGCCTGATGCAACGGGCTGAAACTACCGCTGTTTTCCAGCTTGAATCCCGGGGTATGAAAGACCTGATAAAACGGGTTGAGCCGGGTTGTTTTGAGGATATTGTGGCGCTGGTGGCACTATTCCGTCCAGGCCCACTTCAGTCGGGCATGGTTGATGACTTTATCAATCGTAAGCATGGGCGAGCTGAAGTTGCTTACCCCGATGCCAAATTCCAACATCAAAGCCTCAAGCCGGTGCTTGAACCCACTTATGGTGTCATTGTTTATCAAGAACAAGTCATGCAGATTGCCCAGGTTTTGGCGGGTTATACATTGGGTGGCGCGGACATGCTTCGCCGCGCTATGGGTAAGAAAAAGCCGGAAGAAATGGCCAAACAACGGGTCATATTTGAAGAGGGCGCAAAAAATCAGGGTATCGACCCCAATCTTGCCATCAAGATTTTCGATTTGGTTGAAAAATTTGCCGGGTACGGTTTTAACAAATCTCACTCAGCGGCCTATGCGTTACTGGCCTATCAGACCGCTTGGCTAAAAGCGCATTATCCCGCTGAATTTATGGCCGCCGTATTATCGGCAGATATGCAAAATACCGACAAAGTGGTGACGCTGAATGATGAATGTCATGCACTTAAATTACCGCTGTTACCTCCGGATGTGAACCGAGGCAAGTTCTCCTTTACGGTGTCTGATAAAGGTGAAGTGATATATGGGCTTGGTGCAATTAAGGGGCTGGGAGAAGGGCCTGTAGAGGGAATTATTGTTGCCAGGGAGGAAGGAGGCCCATTTAAAGACCTGTTTGATTTCTGTGCGAGAGTAGATGGCAGGAAGATCAATAAGCGAGCACTGGACGCGTTGATTCGTGCTGGCGCGATGGACAACATTGGTCCAGAGGGAGATATCGGCTATCGCCGTGCTGTAATGCTAGCGGCCATGGAAGAAGCCGTAAAAATGGCAGAACAGACCACCCGTAATACAGATTGCGGTATGAGCGATTTGTTTGGTGCGACACCCCAGGAGAGTGCCCCTGAGATTGGCTATCAAAGCTTCCGTCGAATTCGTAGTAACACGTCCAAAGAACGATTGCGTGGTGAAAAAGAGACACTAGGCCTTTATCTTACGGGTCACCCGATAGATGAGTACAAGGAGGAGCTGGCACATTTCGTGGGTGGCAGGATTGTTGATCTTAAACCCGATAGAAATAAACAGATGGCCGCTGGTCTGGTGGTGGATTTGCGGGTCATCAAAACCCGTCGTGGCGATAATATGGCAGTGGTGACATTAGATGATTCTAGTGGCCGAATTGATGTGGCCATTTTTGCTGATGCCTTTCAGGAATATCGCGATAAAATTGTGAAAGATGCACTGCTTGTATTGGAGGGTCAGGTTACCGAGGATGATTATACGGGTGGCCTTAAAATGCGAGCTGATCAAGTTAAAAGCCTCTTCGAGGCGCGAGTGAATTATCTCAAAGGCATTGATATTGACGCAAATGAGGAAAGGCTGAATGGCTCAGGTATTGAGCAGCTGGCAGATATTCTCGCGCCTTATCAACAGGGTGATTGCCCCATACGCATCAGCTATACCTCCGCTTTTGCTATGGGTGAAATAGCGCTAGGAGAGCAATGGTCGGTTGCGCCAGAGGATGACTTACTGCATAAACTTCGGGAGTTATTTGGATTAGATAGTGTGCATCTTAGGTTCTAGTAAGAAGTGCTATTGGCTATGAATTACCATGTACTGTTAGTACAATTGGTGGAACCCTAACGAGGGTTGCAGGATAACCTTCACTTGGCTGCAAATACTATTGCTCGACAGTAAATATAGGGACAACAAGGCGATATGAACCTGAACTATCTGGATTTTGAACAACCCATTGCAGAGCTTGAGGCCAAGATTGAGGAGCTGCAGCTGGTCGGTAATGACAACGAACTTAACATTACCGACGAAGTGGCTAAGCTCAGGGATAAAAGCCACAGGCTGACAGAAAAACTCTATTCAGACCTTACTGCTTGGCAAATTGTACAAGTAGCTCGTCACCCTCAGCGCCCCTATGCCACAGATTATATAAGCCGCATTTTTACAGACTTCGATGAATTACACGGTGACCGTCACTTTGGTGATGATAAGGCCATCGTCGGTGGCGTAGCCCGACTTGATGGTAAGCCGGTGATGGTGATTGGTGAAGAAAAGGGTCGTGGTGTCAACGAGAAAGTCTATCGCAATTTTGGTATGCCAAAGCCGGAGGGCTACCGCAAGGCATTGCGCCTGATGGAAATGGCAGAACGTTTTAAAATGCCAGTGATTACCCTGATTGACACACCCGGTGCCTATCCTGGTATCGATTCTGAAGAGCGGGGGATTAGTGAAGCCATTGCTCAAAACTTGGCAGTCATGTCCCGTTTGAGAACTCCCATGATTTGTACTGTAATAGGTGAGGGAAGTTCCGGCGGCGCACTAGCTATTGGTGTGGGTGATTATCTCAATATGTTGCAGTATTCCACCTACTTTGTAATTTCCCCAGAGGGTTGCGCCAATATTATCTGGAAGACCTCGGACAAAGCCCCAGATGCGGCTGAAGCCATGGGTGTTACATCATCTATCTTGCAAGATTTGGGTATTGTTGATGAAACCATCCCCGAACCCCTTGGTGGTGCTCACCGCGATATTGAAGCTATGGCAGCAACACTCAAGGAGCGCCTTATTGTTCAAGTGGAGAATCTACAGCAAGTGCCTCTTGATGAGCTCCTAGAAAATCGCTACCAGAGACTGATGAGCTACGGTAATCCTTGATTACACATTACAGAGTCTATGTAACAGGTTGCTAGACGTCATTCTTGTCTTGAAAGTGGTACATGATTAGTGATGGACAGACAGCACAACCAATGTACCCACTTCTTCATTTTTTAGTTTTATAGGTAGGCGTAGTGGCATTTTCAGCCATTCTGGTGTTTCTATCGATGTAGCGGGTGCATCCAGATCCAGAGCCGGGACACGGCATTCTGGTGTCAGTGCTAAGTCAGCTCCCAGTTCCTTAAGAGCCTGATGTGAAAGTTGATTCGCTTTAACCAGCCTACCGCGTCGGTCAAAGGCGAGTAGCCCCTCATTTTTCCAACCCTCAAACATATTTTTGGTGGCTTCAATCACCTTCTCACGAGATCGGAAGTAGTCACTGGCTAAATTAGCTTCGATCAACCGGGTTGCCATGATGGCAAAATCCAGAGCATTACTTTGGTAGGAATCTGTTAAACCCGAGAGGTCTACTGCACCCAAAATCATACCGTCATGGGGGTCTCTAATAACATCGGCAGAACAGGTCCAGTGTTTAATACCCGCACAGAAATGCTCGGCACCATACAATTGCACGGGCTCAGCGGCTGCTAGTGCAGTACCAATAGCATTAGTCCCCGCTACGTCTTCGCTCCAGATGCCCCCCTCAATCAAATTAATATTACCGGCACTGGTGATGACGTGAGGGTCTGCTCTCACATCCAGAATCACCCCTCCAGCATCTGCCAGAAGTATTAAGCTATCGGAGCGATATAAATGTTCTTTGGCGCGTTCTAATATGGGTCGAGC